>JAGAQX010000071.1 GCA_017622535.1 Lachnospiraceae bacterium
CGCAAAGAAAAACATTGGTTTATTCAGTAATGAATATTCAAATATGATGGAGGAATAGTCCGTGATACAAACATCGGACACCATCAATAATTCTTCAATCAACAAATCTTGTCCAGCTTCAATGCAAAAGTCCTTACACTCCTCTGGAATAAAGAAATTCTCCTTCACAAAGGGATGCTGTTTAATAAGTATGATATAATCATCCGCTAATTGTAAAAACTGATGTAAATCAAGCTGATCTGGTGACTTTGCCCCGCGAATATCTCCACGAAAGGTCGGTGCATATAAAATGATTTTCTGAAGGTCTGAATCACCCCTCCTGACATCTTTCAATTTCTTGTTATTGCCAATCACTCTCGCTTCAATCAATTGATTTACTTTATCAAATGCCTTCTGCTTTCTTTCTTCCGAAAAATATACGTCTGTACGGCTCACACCCATAGCCTTCACAACATGCGGTTTATCTTGTAATCCAAATGCTTCTTCATATGCCCAGCATACAGCGTCACCACTAACAGAAACCAGATCATAATTTCGATGTCCTGAATATTCCTCCAAGTTCTTCCTGTCATCGCCAAAGCTCTTATCCGCCGCGCTAAATCCCCATTTTTTGAAAGCACCACAAGCATGCCAAAGCTGAATGAACTTCGTATCCTTTTTCACTGTAAATGAACCAAATACACTGTTTGATTCATTCAAAAACACAACACTTGCTGTAGTCATATTCCAAACCATAGCTATCGTTCTTCGGATAATCTCACCCCAGGAAGCCGATGACATCTTTAAATAATGCACTGTCAAATCATATCCCCGTTGCTCTAACTCGTCATACAACAACTTATAATCACCAGACATATCATCACTATGATTTTCTACAAATAAGATTTTCCTAGCATTTACTTTTCTAAGACGTCCCAGATTATATACCATTGGGTAAACAATCTTAAATACAATGCATTTGCAAATCTGCTTAATCACTATTGCATGAACTCCTCATATTTTTCCAATACAGCCTCCGGCTCACCAATCATCTTGATTTCACCTTCATGCATCCACATTACCTTATCACACAGTGCCTTCAAAGTATCATTGTTATGAGAAACAATAATAACTGTACGATCCTTATCTGAAATAAGCTCCTTCATTTTTGAAAAGCTCTTCTTTTTGAATTTGGTATCACCAACACTTAACACCTCATCCACCAACATAATCTCAGTTTCTAAAATTGCGGTGATTGAAAATGCCAACTTCGAATGCATACCACTAGAATAGGTCTTAACTGGCATGTCAATAAATCTACCCAAATCAGCAAACTCTATAATCTCTGGCATCTTGGCACGAATCTCTTCCTCTGAAAAGCCTAATAACATACCGGATAATAAGATATTCTCTCTACCAGTTACTTCAGTCTGAAAACCGACACCAATCGCCATTAATGACACTGTGTGCCCCTTCAAATCAATACTTCCCTTATCTGGATTGAAAATACCAGCTAAAGCTTTCAGCATAGTAGATTTACCACTACCATTCTTACCAATAATACCAAGGATCTCGCCCTTAGGAACAGTAAAGGACACATCCTTCACCGCTTGGAACTCCTCTACATGGGATTTCTTAAATTTTAAAAGACTCTTCTTGATGGAATATGCTTGAATATTCTTGTATCCAATACATAGATTCTTTACCTCAATGGCAATATCCTCTGTCGCATTATCAATCATATTCTTTTCTTCTGTTTTACTCATCTGTTCCTTGTCTGTCATCTTTGTACTCATTAAATCACCTTTACATAACTATTCTCATTTTTATAAATGGTATGAACACCAATAATAGAAAATACAACTGCTATCACAGTCCAAATACCTAAAGCTATCCAGTTTGGTGCCAACTGATACAAAAGCACATTTCGCATATCTCGAATTAACAGTGCCACTGGATTACAATAGGTTAAAATAGTAGCAATCACAGGATAGTCTGCACCCAAACGGCTATCGATACTAAAGAAAATACCTGTCATATAAAACAGTAGCTGCATTGCAATATTCACTACATTACCCAAATCTTCTACAAATACACCAAAATGCATAAGATTCACACAAGTGGCAAAAACAATTAAAACCAATAATAATAGTAACGGAACAAAGCACAAAACATATGGGGATAATTCCACCTTGAAAATCGCCATCATCAAAATTACAATCACCCATGATATTAACATCTTAAATCCGTTTACCATCATATTCGTAAACAATAATACAAACTTTGGAATGTAGACCTTAGATACAATGGCCTTGTTACGCTTAATCATCTTCACACTTTGAACCACATTCTTGTTAAAGAAGGTCCACATCGTTTGTCCAATAAACAGGAATGGAATAAAATATTCTTCCTTTGCCTTGAATACTAAACCAAAAATCACATAATATATCATCATAGATAACATCGGGTCTAGAATCCACCAGATCCAGTTCAAATACGAATTCGCTACCTCGGTCTTAAGAGAGGACTTGGCAGCACGAACCTCGTAATTATAATACTTTCTTACATCTGATATAAATCTTTTCATGTCATTTCACCTCATCCGAATATTGTATCACAGAATGCCTAACTCTACAAGAAACGATTATTTAGCCAGCTGTTCCATAATAAACTCTGCCACTCGTTCAGAGGACTTTCCATCTAAATGGTCGAAGAAGCGGTGCTTAAACGCTTTCACCTTGTGCAACTCATAATCCTCTTGATTAATCGCATTACAAATTTGTGGAATATTTCTTACAATCTTACCCGGCACAAAATTCTTAAATGGATAATAGAAATCACGATTCACTACGTAATCCTCCAAATCAAAGGCATAGAATAGCATCGGAATATCCAATAATGACGCTTCAAAAATTACGGATGAATAATCTGTAATCAATAAATCGGTGATAAATAGTAGATCATTAATCTCCGATTCTGTCGATAAATCCAACACTCTATCCTTCACACTGGCATCTACCGGATGTTTCATCTCAACAAACGGATGATGTTTGATGATAATCATATAATCATCACCAAGCTGCTCTAACACTTTCTTTACATCGAATTTTTCAAATGGGAAATAAGCACTACCAGCACCATTACCACGGAAGGTCGGTGCAAACATAATCACTTTCTTATCCTTTAATTGTGGATATTCTTTATATAATTTGTCCTTAATATCTGCCATATATTCTTCTTGGAAGAAATCATCCGTTCTCGGTACTCCCAACGCTTTTACATTACTCTCACTAATACCAAAGCCTTCTGCATAGAAACGGCAAATCTCTGATGAGCTTACAATGGCATAATCATAGTAACGATGATTTGTACTGGTTTGATTTGGACCACCGTCCTTACCAACTCTGGTAAAACCAAAGGTTTTAAATGCACCACAGGCATGCCAAAGCTGAATCAATGTACGTTTCTCCATCACCCAAACCTCATTTAAAATCGGAGTAAAGTCATCCACTACTACAACCTTACTTCTGGCAAGCTTGTACGCCAAAGAACACATTGCACGGTAAGTCATGAATTTTGTTTTACCAGGAACTAGCCAAAACAACACCTTTGCATTCTTCTCCTGCAATACATCATTGACATAAGCGATATTACCAGTTAAATCCGTTCTTCTAGAAGACACAAACAAAATGTGCTTCTTTGGAAAGAATAGCGATAAAAAAGACGCCATTACATTCAAAAAGGTTTTCTTGATTGTTGCACGGTTCATGGTTAGACGACAAAAGGAGGAATATCTCCATTTTGCAAATAGAAGTGTCCTTTTCAACTGGCTGCCACCATAGGTATTCTCCATATACCTTCTCTTATTTCCCAACATGTGCACATAGATTCCGTCTAATATAAACAGCGGAAGCAACAAGGTACCAA
>JAGAQX010000072.1 GCA_017622535.1 Lachnospiraceae bacterium
ACCTCCATTTACTGCACTTTACTTGCCGACGTAGCATCATAGAATTCATTATACAGAATTATTCCATCTTTATCTATATCAAAAACATGCCACACATTTCCTATCCCATCCTGTGGTACATGAATTTTATCAATCATTGCATTCCCCTTATAGACACGAATTACTGCATTGGAATTAGCCAAATCATTGGAATTAATGGTAGACCTTCTCGGCTTACTAGAAATAGGAATATACTACACTACTTCGTTCGCATTGTTTTATTCATCCATTCCACTACCTCTACAACCGTATCATTATACGGTTCATAATCTACCTCTCCTTCACGATACAAATCAACAATTTGGATTTCTCCTGTTTTATCGTAATAGACAAATGACCATGACACCTCTGGACATATCGCTGTAGTTGCTACTCCATCATGATATAATTCATAATCCTCTTGAATTACAATGTCATGTATCCGATTATAATTTTCTTGGACAATCGCCTCATCTCTTGTCGCATACAATATCATTTTCTTTTGCAATTCGCCAAGTTTATAATTCTCGATTATATTTTCCATAGAACCAAAGGAATTTTCTTTGTTGTCCGTATAGTACACATTTCCCTGATAATCCATTAGACATAACCTATAATCGTCATAACCTTCTCTGCCATAATCACTTTCATACATAAATACAATTTCTGACATACTATCTTCCTTGCCACACCCTACACAGAAGACACTAATTACTATACAAAGAAATGTAACTATTACTATTCTTTTCATATGATCACCTACTCTACTGCACTTGCTGATGCTTCATCATAAAACTCATTATAGAAGGTTACTCCTTCCTTATCAAGATTAAACACATGCCAAACATTTCCTTCATTATCTAATGATACAGCAAATGTGTCAATCAGATTATTTCCTTTATATACCCGAATCATTGCTCCTGAATTAGATAAATCTGTCGAATTCTTTTTACCTCTTCCCGTGTAATTATGTACGGAATATTTGAACACACCTCCTTCTAATGTATCTGTATTAAGAGTAATCGTTACCGTTTCAGGACCATAACTTGTCACATCATCCAAATTTAATTTAGCAATCGTCTCATCCTCATATTTTCCTGTCTTATGTGCATAATACACATGCATAACTTTCTCATCATTCACATAATATGTCAAATGAGAATCCAAGTCTCTTGGCTCTTCTCCCCATGTAAGAATAATTCTATATTCATTTTCAGATAATATAAGCGTAATTCCCCATAACATATTTATTGTTGAGCATTATTTTCTACATTTATTATAATCTGCTTGCAATTAGTTATTGCCAACACATAAGACCGTATTTGTTCCTCCAGCTCCTGATTTATAGAATACCCTTCTTGTAAGATTACCTTTACCTCTACTATCCCGGTCTCTTCATATTGACTATACGATTCAGGATAAATACATATTTCTTGTATTTGTTTTCTATTTTCCAAATCATTTTTAATTGTACTTCTTATAATCTCCCATTCAGCATCTTCTCTCTCTTCTTGCGTCCTTTCACCATCCATAAGAAACACATAATTCTCGTCCTTACTCAATTTATTCTCTGTATACTTTACATAAACAAACCATACACACAAGATTATACATATAACTATGATAATGATTCGAATAACTTTTTTCATATCTTAAATATCTCCTATTATAATTGATCAAAACTAAACGTACATCCTCCCGTTGAATATGCCCGTACTCCCCCTAGAAAATAATAATTTTCATTCTTATATCTAATTTTAATATTTGCATAGCAAGGTGCTACATTCGACAACTCAACATTTAAATTAGAGGTTATTTTTTGACTAACAAGAGTTGCACCATCAACTGTAACTTTGTATGATTTTATTCGAACAGTATTTTTTATAGAATTAACAACTATGGTGGCTGTTTGACTTATAGTAAATGCTTTCTTGCTTGTAGATAAAACTTTCACATAATAATGCTTCCGACTAGTCTTTGTACTCGTATAAGCACCCGCTCTAGCCATTTGCATTTCCTGTTCTTCTTCCACCTCACATTCAATTATAAATGAATTATCTACTATTATCTTTTCTCCATCATTTAAATCACAATTTGTCATCACATTAAAAACATTTTCAAATTGTTTATTCGTAATATCTTCAGTGACTCTTTCACGTATTTCAAAATCGCAACCGTAATCTGGCATACTATTATAATTTGCTGTATACCCCCATACTATTGTTTCTTGTGGTGCTATTGTTTTATTCCACACATCATTATCAATAATATACAAACCATCATCATTATATGAAATTTTTGCATTCCATATATTTATAATTGTGTCGTGAGTCTTTAACACCATCTCCCAATCATCTATATTATCATTAGTTTTATTTGTAACAAGCACACGAACATTATATCCATTGTTCCATATACCATCAACTATATATTGTACATCATATGTGCCATAATCATAATACATATTATCATTAGCACTGGCACTTACTGTGTTTTGCGGAAGCAACACAAGCATTCCAAACAACAAACTTACCAATAACATTACAACTCTTTTTTTATTATAAATAATTCTTTTTACTTTCACACTTTTTCTCCTCATCAATAACTCTTTAGTTTTCCCATTAATATACCGTACTTATTTCGGCACGTCTTATCCTACTTGTCTCAAAAACAGACATCTATATATGTGTCTTTTGTTTCTCACAGTTTCTCTTTCCTCCTTTTTTCTCAAGTAAATTCTTTTACTTATTTGACAATTTTGAAAATTGTTCAGTGTGTTTCTTATCCAAATAACCACTTCCATATATCCGTAAAGTCAAACTTGAATGAACAATACATATTATCTCCATCCCTTCCTTTGTAAAATAAAAAAGATAGATTACCTTTTGAAGTAAACTACCTTTTTATCTTACTTTTCACAATATGTGTTCTCGCGAGCGGTCATATTTCCCTGCGAACGGTGAAATCTTTCGATTATAAATTGCATTATTAAATTCCACCTTTTACTCCCAAGGATGCAACTCTACCATCCTTCTATTTCTCTCCTTGCTATCCGTAAGCTTGACTTCTTCCATCTTTGCATATGCAAATGCTACTCCACTATAGGTATTCTCACCTAGAAGATAAAATCCCTGGTGTTCGCCGATAACATAATAGGAACAATCCTCCACCACATCAATCTTCTTACCATTCCTATCATAGAAAGTCATGGTTCCCGTCTCTTCTTCCACCGATTGCTCATTTACAACAAAACCATTCTCTAATAAATGAATGTCACAGTGTACCGATTCATCCTTTGACAAGCTTTTCAATTGTATCTGACTTTTCCTATTTCCTTCTTTGTCAAATGCAATCACTTCACCAGTTTGATATCCATTCTCATCACTTACTGCATAGTAATCCATTTCCTTCTGACAGCCAAGATAGTAGCCATCATCATAACCTTCCACTTCGGTTACCATTTCCTTTGCAACATCCAATGCCATGCGCATCCCATTTGACTCTCCATAATCAAAATAGAGTAAATTTTCATTGGCATACAGGATTTCTAACATGGTGCCATAGTCACCCTTTTCATCACAATATACAAGGTCCAACTCACCCGTTGCAAAATCAAATCGATAGATGGATGAATACATATATATCTTATAGCTTCCATCCCCCTCCTGCAAAGGCTCTATGTTGGCGTCTTCTACAGAAGCTCCTATATACAGCTTGTCTTCATACACATAATAACCTGAAAGATGGATATCCCCTTCGAGAACGTCATAAGCAATAACTTCATGTGTGCTCTCATTTGCGCTGGCACATGTTATGCGGATGCAATTGCTAAGTACACTGGCTGCATAGAGTTTCTCATTATAACAATATACAAAATCACAACCATAATGCTCATCAAAGATTGCCTGGCAATCAGAAGTATTGTGGGTACAACCCTCCACTTCGCATAGAGGACTACTTACACCAGCCGCCATATCCGTACAATACAACGGTGTATCAAAGGACAATATCTGTCCATCCCCTAACAATACGCCATATTTCCACTTCTGCTTACTTGCAAAATTATCATAGTGAAACGTGGCAACCACATCCTCTCTTTCTTCCTGGGTGTGGCTAGTCATGTCACTTGTACTTACCACTTTGTCTGAGTTATTTGCAGAACAACCAGTGATAGCCAGCACCAGGACAAATGCTATTACGCTTCTCATATATCTATTTCTTTGTTTCATATTCTCACACTCCAATTATATATATCCGAACCTCAAAAATCTGTTGTGGCTCTTTGTTCTCCACCTGAATCTCAACTTGAAAATTATGCGCCCTGGCAATATGGTTGACAATTGCAAGACCAATTCCCGTTCCTTGTGAATTAGACCTTGCATTATCTCCTTTCACAAAGCTTTCCATCAACTCATCTGGTGTCTTACAAAGCTCACCTTCAAACTCATTGGAAACCACTAGTGAATCTTCTTGTAAGCATACAGTAATGGTACTATGCCCTTTTGCATATTTCATTGCATTGCTTAAGAGATTATCCACCAATTGAGTCATCCACAGCCTGTCACATTGCAGACTACATTCACCATTTACACTGACTTGTAAATCACGCTCTCTCATGATGAGCTCATACTTTGGCAAATGTGTTTCTATTAATCCCCGAATATCTATCTGTTCTTTGTTGAGACGAAGGGGACCATGTTCAATCTTCCACAAATTCAATATGTTTGCAATCACCTGATCCATATAGCTCACCGTGTCTAATATGGCTTCCCCATAATATGTATTTTTCTCCGGATTTACTCCATTTACCAAGTTCTCTGCATAGGCAGAGATTGCCATTAATGGGCTCTTCAAGTCATGCGCCATCGCATTGGTTGTATTGCGGCGATAGCTTTCGATTTCATAGCGCACCTGCTTTTTCTGAAATGTGAAATAACTAATCAAAAGAGAGATCAGGACCGCTACTACAAGCAAAACTGCATAGGATACAATCAAAACTGTTCCATATTCATGAAGCATATGATAGGTAGCAATTGCAACAACTGTAACCGCCTCATCGCCAAGACGGACATCCCGATAATCCATACACTCCACGCCCCAAAAGGACTCATGCCACTCTTCTTTACAGTCATATACCGATTGAATATGTCGGCTATAATAGGCTCCTTGCTCTCCAAGTGTTTTGCATCCAACCATAAGTAGCTTTGGCACAAAAATTCCACTGTTGCCTGTTACATACTGATATCCAGTAGTGTCTACATTTTCTAAATCATACCGCTCAACTAAGATATCCTCTGCTGCTTCATTTCCCTCATAGCCTGTATATATGGCAATATACTCTGGAATGAAAGCCCCTTGTTTATAGTACACACCAGATTCATCGTAGGTCGCATAGTACACATCTGCGCCAGCATCCTCATTAAATGTAGCAACCTGATTCATAATCTCATCTACCAGACCAGGATATTCCTTTACAATCTGCTCCACATCTAACTCGTAAACTTCCGTGTAGAACATTCCATCGTAGACACTGTCACCATTCACATCATGGGCAGACACCGGTGACTGAAACTCTTCTTCTGCCTTTGCAAGGGAATAAATGGTCTCCAAAGAGTCCGCAAGCTTCTCCTCACCATAATAGACAGCCACGCAACCTTCTTCTCTTTCTCCAGATGTACATAGTCGGTCCAAACGATAGTTCAACTGATGTCCCATTGCATGGATAATATCCTTGTTCTCTATGACAGCCTCTTGTTCATCCACATCCCCTAACTCAGACTCATCTGCCATCATCCAGCTACTAGCTTCCCGGTAACTCTCTTCTAAACTTGTCTGACCATCCTCTAGCAAGTTGTTTATACGATTCCTGCAACCACTGATATACATCATTCTTGCCACATAGGTTCCCACAACGCCAACCAGTATTGCTACCAAACACATCACACAAAAGCTTTTTGCGAAAATTGATAAAAAATGTGGCTTTCTCGCCAGTTCACTCTGTATCTTCATTCTTGTATTTTTACCACGGTTAAATTTTCCTTTATCTTTTCTCATTATTCATCCACCATCTTATATCCTTTTCCAAACACCGTGCGAATCTGCTTTCCACCCTCGCCCAATGCTTTTCGTAACTTCTTCATGTGGTTATCTAGAATCCGCTCATCTCCATCATAATCATAACCCCAAATACGAACAATCAACGTATCTCTACTCACCACCATTTTTTTATTCTCCATCAGAATCTTCAATATTACATATTCCTTTGGTGCCAGTTCGATTTCTTTCTCATTCGCCATCACCTGCATAGTTCTCGGATTCATGGATATCGCACCCACCTTTATTTCCTTTCCAAGCACCATTCCTTTGGAACGATTTAGTAGCGCATTTACTTTGGCATAAAGAGTCGCCAATGAGAATGGTTTTACAATATAGTCATCGCATCCCAAATCATATCCATACAGAATATCTTCCTCTCTTCCTCGAGCAGTTAAGAAGATGATTGGTGCATCACTTTGTCTTCGAAGTTCTCTACAAAGAGTGAAACCATCCACTCCTGGCAGCATAATGTCAAGTAATACGAGATCAAAGGAATTCTCATACAACATATTCATTCCCTGATCTCCATCTTTCGCAATATGCAACTCTATGTCACTCTTTGTCTTGAAAAAATCTTCAATTCCTTCCCGTATTTTCTTATCATCTTCCACTAGCAAAATTTGAAACATATTTCCCTCCTTCTCATTTGATAACCAAATGATACAAAGTAAATCTATCCTTTATCTATCTTCTAGAATTATAACATTTTTGTCTACACGACTACACATTAAGAAATTATGAAATGCTTCTGCAATCGCTACAAACCATTCACATAATGAAAACCGGCAAAGACACCCATCCTTGCCGGTTCCAACCATCTTCTATATTCACTTATATCTGAACACTTGTTTTTACATCTTATCCACAAAGAATTCCTCGAAAACAGTATAGCCCTCTTTCTCCATCTGCTCCTTCTGGAACTTCTTATTCTTCTTCATGATAGCGATGTTAATCAACTCACCCTGGGCACGCTTTTCATTTGCCTGCTGCAAAATCTTTAACATCTTGTCTGATGGCATATTCTTCTCTACAAGATAAGCAATTTTCTCGCCCTGTTTTGGAATCTGGTAATCCTTCTCAAGCAATAACATAACAATACGCTCAAAACCGATAGAGAATCCACAAGCTGGAGTATTCTGACCAGTGAACTTACCAATCATCTCATCGTAACGTCCACCGCCACCAACAGAACCGCCAAACTCATCCATAGAAATCTCGAAAATGGGACCAGTATAATAACCCATACCACGTACTAAGGTTGGATCAAACGCAATCTTAAAGTCTGCAGACTTAGTCGCATCCACACTGTTCATAATAGTTTCTAAATCCTCTGCCACACCTGCTTCTAAGTAATCGCCTAATGTATCCTTTAGGAATCGAACACCTGCTACATCCTCACTTACCTTAGCAAACAAATCTAAGCACTTATCCACACTCTCCTTAGCAAATCCCTGTGATACAAGGTCCTCTGCCACACCATCTAATCCAATCTTATCCATCTTATCCAAAGTGATGAATACGCTGTCATAGTCCTTCTCTTCAAATCCACTGTATGCAGCCATCGCCTTTAACATCTTGCGATTGTTCAAACGAATGGTAAACTTCTCAAATCCAATCTTGCCAAGTAAGGTTGTAGTTGCTGTAATCAGTTCAATCTCAGCTAAGATTGTTGGCTCACCTAAAATGTCAATATCGCACTGCATAAACTGGCGGTAACGACCTCTCTGTGGTCTGTCAGCACGCCATACATTACCCATCTGCAATGCCTTAAATGGACTTGGTAAATCATTGGCATTATTTGCATAGTATCTAGAAAGTGGCAAGGTCAAATCATAACGAAGACCTCCGTCCACCAAAATATCTGTATTATCTGCAGATACTTTATCTGCTGCAGAGGTAAGCTTGTCACCACGCTTCAAAATCTTGAAAATAAGTTTTTCATTTTCTCCACCCTGATTAGAGCTTAAATTTTCAATGTGCTCCACACAAGGAGTCTCCATTCCAGAAAAACCAAAGGTCTTATAGGTCTCCTTAATCTCGCGAATCACATAATCGCGAATTTCCATCTCTCTTGGTAATATATCCTTCATACCGGTTACCGGCTTTTTCTTCATTGCCATTTTTCTGTCTCCTTTTCTTTTTATATACTACTTACTTGTACTTTATCACAATGCCACTAAAATCTTCTTCATTAAAATATACTCTTACCTTGCAGGTATCATCTTCATAACTTAAGATGTCGGAATCCTCTGTACCTTCTGCTACTTGATTATTCTCCTCAAAGTAGGCTACCATGTCATTAAAATCATCAAATGCAGTACCTTTGTACACAATATTGGCATCTTCAAATCCCAGATTATCACCATCTGTATTAAATGTAGCAAAAAAACATAAATAGTCAATGCGGTTCTCTCCATCTACATCAAAACCGACATCCCCATGTATATATCTATAATCCGCATCCATAACCAGATATTCCCTGCTGGTCATTTTAGTGGGTACTTTCTGTCCCAACTTCAAGTCATTAATAGATACATCTATTTTGTCCCTCGTCTTCCGTGTTTCATCTGCTTCCGCACATGCCGTCAGATTACAAAAAACCAAAGATATTAATATGACAAGTAGGAATTTTTTTCTATATTTACACATACAAAACTGCTCCTCACCATACCAGCTTATCTGGCACATCTCCTCTTAACTCCCTCGCCTGTATCTCCTCGTGAACGATACTTTGGAATGGAAGGAATATCTTCATATCAAAATGTCGCACTTCCTCTATCAGCAATTCCACCGCAGTCTGGCTATCAAACGCCTTACGGTATGGACGGTCTGACGTCAACGCCACAAACACATCACATACCCGTAAGATTCTCGCACCAAGCGGAATATTATCTCCTATTAGATTATCAGGATATCCTGTTCCATCATAATTCTCATGATGGTGTAGAATCATATCACATACACGGTCAGGATAACCCTCATTTTTCACAACTTCATATCCAGCAGTTGCATGCATACGCACATAACGCATCTTTTCTACATTCAGGGTATCCTCTTCACCACCATACAGATATGTACTTGCGCGAAGCTTTCCTATATCATGTAGCATTCCTGCCACTTCAATATCATGACACAAATCATTATCTAATTTTAACTCTCTGGCTAGCCTTCCAGCCAAACGGCTAACCTCTATTCCGTGAGCGATTTCTGTTTTCAAATCCTCCGTCAGATAAGCAGACATTTCATCTACTTCCAAATCCAACTCATCTCTTCCAACCTCTATCATAGAAATCCTCCTTCCTATAACGTTGCAAACATCTTTTTCTTTCTCTCTATCATTTCATCAATACGATTGATGTATTCATCTACATTCTTCACGTTCTCCACGCGTTCAATACGGTTCTCCTTGCGGAAAATGAACTTTGAAGAGGAACCTGCTCCCATTCCAAGAATGTCTAATTTCTCTTCCATAATCAAAATGTTATAAACACATTCCTTTCCTTCCACTGCATAACCGATATTTTCTAACTTTCCAGGAATGTTTTTCTGACGATACAGATAATATGGTTTCATCTCCATATCTCTTGCACATTCATCCACAGCTAGCAGCATCTCGTTGGTACTTCCCTTAATCAGGCTATGGTATCTTTCCATCTCGATATTCAAATTCGCTGCACGCTTAATCGCCAACGAATGAACAGTTAGGCTATCTGGCACCATTTTGCGTATCTCTGACAAAGTATGTTGCACATGCTCCATATCTTCACCTGGTAATCCCACAATCATATCCATATTGATGTTGTCGAAGCCTGCTTCTCTAGCCATTTCGAAAGCTTGCTTTGTCTGTTCTACACTGTGAGCTCTTCCGATTAACTGTAAGGTCTCGTCAGACATTGTCTGTGGATTGATACTAATTCTCTCCACTCCAAGCTTTTTCAAGGTCTGAAGCTTATCCAAGGTAATGCTATCAGGACGTCCACACTCTACACAAAACTCTCTAACATATTGCATATCAAAGGTTGTCTGCATTTTTGTAATTAAAGACTCCAACTGGACTGCAGTCAATGCACTCGGTGTGCCACCACCGATATAAATGGCAACTAAGCGCTTGTTCTTATAGACATCTGCCCCTGCTACAAATTCCATTTCCTTGTATAGTGCTTGCAAATAATCCTCTACCTTATCCACATACTGCGCAATCGGATAGGACGTAAAGGAACAATACAAGCATCTGCTTGGACAAAATGGAATTCCTATATAGATACAGTACTCCTCATCATATAAAAAATCTTTAAATAATTCCTGTTCTTTCTTGGCTACTTCAATACAAATATCAGCTTTCTGTGGAATGGTCAAGTAGGTGTTAGTATACAAATGTCGAATTTCTTCGTCATTCTTTCCGTTCTCTAACCACTCTGTTGCAACCTTCGTCGGACGCACTCCTGTCATACTACCCCAAGGAAGCTGCTTGCCTGTATAGTCAGATAGCATATGATAAAGAGCTGCTTTCAAAGGATTCCTTGCAACCTTCTTATTCATATAATCCACTACCACAGTCTTGCTGACATGATAACCTTC
>JAGAQX010000073.1 GCA_017622535.1 Lachnospiraceae bacterium
ACCTTCTGGTCTCTCTCTGCGCTCGCCGTATGGACGACCACCTTCTGGTCTCTCTCTACGCTCGCCCTGTGGACGACCACCTTCTGGTCTCTCTCTACGCTCGCCTTGTGGACGTTCTGGTCTTTCTCTGCGCTCACCCTGTGGACGACCACCTTCTGGTCTCTCTCTACGCTCGCCCTGTGGACGCTCTGGTCTTACCTGTGTAGCAGACACTTCTGGACTTTTCTTAACCGCTTCTTCCTTCTTAACAGGAGCTTCTTTTTTCTCAGAAGCTACAGGACTAGCTTTCTTAGTAAAACGATCACGAACCTTCTGCGCATCTGCATCTTCTACAGAACTCATATGGCTCTTAACCTCAACGCCATCCTTTTTTAATATCTCTATAATCTCTTTACTGTCTTTTCCAAGACTTTTTGCTAATTCATGTACTCTAACTTTTGCCAATGGTTACACCTCCAAATTATCATAACTATCGATTTGTTTCACAACTGCATTTGCAAGACCTACATCCGTAACTGCTAAGGATGCGCGGAATTCTTTCCCACATGCATTTCCTAAAGCAACCTTATCTGCAAATACCTTTATAGTCACTTGGTAATAGTCACACATATTTTTAAATTTCTTTTTTGTATTATCTGATGCATCACCTGCAACAATCACAAGACTTGCTGTTCCTTCCTTCACCGCTTTTTCTGTGGCAAATTCTCCAGTCACAGTTTTACCAGCTTTCGTCGCAATTCCTAACATCGATAATGCTCTATTATTCAACGTCCATCATCTCCTTACTTAACTTTTCGTAAACATCCGGTTCAATGGACATTTTAAAGGATCGCTCGATACCTTTCGATTTCACAGCCTTTTCAAAACAATCTTTACTTAAATGTAAATATGCACCTCTGCCATTCAGCTTACCAGTCGCATCAAGCAAAATCTCATTTTCTTTTGTCTTAACAATTCGAAGCATTTCTTTTTTTGCTATCATTTCACCACAACCGATACACTTTCGAAGCGGAGTCTTCCTTGCCATAACTATCACATCCTATCTCTTACAATCCTATTACAAAAAGAACTTAAGAATGCCTAAACATCCTTACTTAACTATTCCTCATCATCTGAATATTCTTCATCTGCATAATCATCTTCTGCATACTCTTCGTCTGTATACTCGTCATCCGAATATTCTTCATCGTAGTCATCGTACTCATCATCATACTCATCGTAATCATCGTACTCATCATAATCATCATATCCATAGGCTTCTCTTGCCTGTGACTCACTCTTGATATCAATCTTGTATCCAGTAAGTCTTGCAGCAAGTCTTGCATTCTGACCTTCTTTACCAATTGCAAGTGATAACTGATAATCCGGAACTACAACCTGTGCACTCTTTTCCTCTACATCAACGCGAACATCAACAACCTTAGATGGACTCAATGCATTTTCAATAAAGATTGCTGGATCTTCATTCCATGTAATAATGTCAATCTTTTCACCCTTTAAATCATCCACAATTGTGTTAACACGATTACCATTCATACCAACACAAGCACCAACTGGATCCACATTTGGATCATTTGACCAAACTGCAATCTTTGAACGGGAACCAGCTTCGCGGGAGATGGATTTAATCTCAACGGTTCCATCTGCAACTTCTGTTACTTCCTTCTCAAACAGACGCTTTACAAGTTCTGGGTGCGTACGAGATACAACTACCTTTGGTCCCTTATTTGTTTCCTTTACTTCAACAATGTAAAGCTTAATACGGTCTGTTGGTCTATAATGCTCTGTCTTTACCTGCTCATTTTCCATCAACAAAGCGTCCATCTTATCATCTAAGCTAACTGAAATGTTCTTTCCTACAAAACGCTGTACAACACCGGTAACAACATCCTTTTCCTTACAGTAGAAATGATCATATAAAGCCTTTTTCTCTTCTTCTTTAATTGTCTGCACGATTACACTTCTTGCCTGCTGTGCTGCAATACGTCCAAAATTCTTTGGTGTAATTTCAACATTAACAATATCGCCAACCTTATGCTTCTTGCTAATCAACAATGCTTTTTCAATTGCAAGCTCTGTTGCCTCATCTGTAACTTCCTCTACAACAGTCTTCTCTGCAAATACCTCAATCAAACCAGTCTCACGATCCATATTAACAGTGATGTTATCACTCTTACCAAAATCCTTCTTGCAAGCATCTAATAAAGACTTCTCGATGGCTTCAATGATAATATCCTTTGATATTCCCTTCTCCTTTTCAATTTGCTCCAATGCAATCATTAATTCATTCATTTTTCTAATTCCTCCTTTATTGGTAAATACTTGTAACAATTTCTCTTATTAAAAATCAAATGCTAAACGAACTAATGCCAAATTACTACGCTCGATAACCGCTTCTACATCCTCGTCCGTCAACACTGTAATTGTTTTTTCATCATATTCTTTTAATTCCGCTTCAAATTCTTTGACTTTGCTATTATCTAATGGTTTAAAAAGCTTAATTTCAATCATCTTTCCCAAATTTCTAGCAAAATCCTTGTCTTTTTTCAAAGGTCTTAACAAGCCAGGAGAGCTTACCTCCAAAATGTATGGGTCTTTGAACTCCTTATCATAAGCGTCAAGCTTTGGATTCAACGCTCGACTGACATCCACACAGTCATTGATGGTAATTCCACCCTCTTTATCTGCATACACACGCAGATAATAGTTTGAACCTTCCTTCACATACTCTACGTCTACCAATTCAAATCCGCGTTCCTCAATAATCGGTAACACCAGCTCTTCACAGGTAGCTTCGATTTCTTTTTTAGTCATAAATGACCACCTTCCTTATTCAGTTATACTGTAACATATATTCAAATGCGTAATCACCTTTTCTCAGAACAAGAAGCTATACCAATCCTCTCATAAGATAAGTGATTAACACGTAAAGAGAGTGGACAAACTGCCCACTCTCCTGTCAAATCAATATGTTACTATGCAAGAATACCACTACTTTACATAAAATGCAAGTATTATTTTTTCCAAAAATCAACTAAAAATATATATTTTTCTAGCATTTTTATCCATTCTTATCTATGAATTTGAATGGAACGCATTGGGTAAATCTCTATTTGTGCATTACCACATTCCATTTTTAGTTTTGTCCCCTTCTCCCTTTTGTAATATCGTGTAGTAAATACATATTCCCCATCATTGATATAATATTCAATAATTGAGGAATCAATCAGAATCCGCAAGGATTGAATGCGACCAATCTTACACTTTCTTGTATTACGACCTCTGCCAAGCTCCTCCGTCAAAGACAAGACTGTTATTTTGTCTTTGTATTGAAAATGTACGCCTTCTCCAATCACAACAGAAAATTGCTCTGGTAAATTGTAGCATAGCACATCCAAATACTCTTCCTTTGTTTCTAAATATTTATCCTGTAATGACAGAGGTACATCTTTCCGAAGCTGTTTTAATTCTATAATTGGATACTGATAAATCTTTGCTTTTCCTGTAATTTCATCAACACGTAAAAATAATTCTCTTGGAACCGTTAGACAGTGTTGCCAGTTTTCTTCTACTTCACCATTCGTATATTCTGCATAGGGTACTCCAACCCAGCCAATTAGAATTCTTCTTCCCTTCTCATCTAAGAAGCTTTGTGGCGCATAGAAATCAAAGCCCATATCCCATTCATGAAAGCTGGTTCCGTCATACAATATACTCTGTTCTATCGGATTCTCTCTCGTGACAAAATAACCTGCATGATAAATGTTTTGATATCGATATTCTTCTCTCTCTAATCCCTGTGGCGAAAAGGATAGCACATATTGTCCATCTAACTCATATAAATCCGGACATTCCCACATATAGGCAAACTTATCCTCTGTCATAAGCTCTTTATAGAATGACCATTTTTTCATATTCTTGGAAGAGTAAACTAATATTCTTCCTTCATCCTGTCTGGTTCTTCCACCTAAAACCATATAATACATACCATTTTCTTGCCAAACCTTTGGATCACGAATATGACAGCTATACTCCTTTGGATACTCATCGGTGTCAATCACAACAGACTTTTCACTGAAATGAATTCCATCATTACTCTTAATCAATATTGTATCTGCTCTTCGTCCGGCGGTTGTATAATTATAATCTCCTGGTAGTTCTACATTTCCTGTATAGAAAATATGCATTCCCTCTCCATCTACATAGGCACTACCAGAAAATACTCCATTTGCGTCAAAGGGCGCATCCGGTACAAAGGGTGCACCGCAATACTGGTATGTAATAAAATCCTTCGTTGTGTAATGTCCCCAAG
>JAGAQX010000074.1 GCA_017622535.1 Lachnospiraceae bacterium
CCGGAGATTTATAAGACCGAGGAGAGCATTAAGGATTTGGCGAGCCAGTTTATATTAATTGCTGCAGCGGTTATGCCCCTTTGTGCCTTTTCTCACAGTGCATATTTTACTCTGCGTTCTGGTGGAAAGACTGGTGTTACATTTTTGTTTGATAGTGTATATACCTGGGTGATTGTGGTGCCTTTTGCATTTTATTTAGCGAGATACACGATGTTACCTGTGACACTGGTAGTATTTCTTGTACAGTTTACGGAGATTATTAAGGTTACCATTGGATTTTTCATGGTTCGTAGCAATGTGTGGCTTAATAATATTGTTAGCGAGAAGTAAATGTGTGAAGGAAGTTGTTATATGCCGGCTTGATGATTTGCTTGAATGTTGAATAGGTGAGTAACGGGAAGAAATGATTTTGAAAGATTGTTATAGAACTGTGTTATATCTTAGTATAAGGAAAATAGAGCATACTTTATAATAATTGATACGTTTAAAAGATAATTAGATGAAGTGTATTAGTTTTTGCTTTAACAGAATTTAGTTGCAAGACAATGGATGCTATATTGTAGTTTTGAAGAAGAAAGGTGTGTAATGGGTTGGCTGTGAATTGGAGAGCGTTTTTCTATGTATATAAAACTCGAATACAGAAAACGTTGGCATACCGATTTGATGTGTACGGAAATATTATATGGCAGTGTATTGTCATGTTTGCAACAGCATATTTCTGGAAAGCACTTTATACAGGATACGATACGGTTAAAGGAGTGCAGGTGGAAGATATGATGACGTATACCATTGTATCTTCCATGATGTCGCTCTTTTTTATTACCTTTGTAGAACAGCGAGTGATACAGAGTGTGGAAAAGGGAACGGTTGCTACGGATATGTTAAAGCCGATTCCTTTGTTTGGAATCTATTTCTTTGAGGATTTGGGGTATACCACTTCTTTAATCGTGCAAAACGTTATCCCGATTTTTATTATTGGAAGTATTTTTATTGGGGTGCCAGTACCGCATAGTACATTTATGCTTCTGTTGTTTATTCCAAGTGTCATTATGGCATATATGATTAACTGGTTGTTTGCTGCATGCTTTTCTACCTGGGCATTTACAGCAATTAATATGAATCCTATGGTGCAGGTAAAGAAACATTTAATTCGGTTGCTTTCGGGGTGCATAATTCCAATGTGGTTTTTCCCTGAATGGTTGAGTGATATTTTGAATGTATTACCATTTGTCTATATTTATCAGCTTCCTCTTGACATTTATATTGGAAAATATGAAATGGGAATCCTGTTACAGAAAATGGGAATACAAGCTTTATGGCTGTTGGTATTGTGGTGCCTTTTTGTATATTTGCAAAAACGTGTTACAAAGCATGTATTGGTGCAGGGAGGTTGATACAGTATGTTACAAACAATGAAACATTATAGTAAGGTGTCTCTTGCACATTTGAGGATTGCAGTTCTCACAGTTATGGAGTATCCGGCCAACATGTTAGGGTGGTTGTTGTCTAATCCAATCCAATTTATTTTAGGATTTGCTACCATTAAGTTTGTTGTGGAAGAATTCGGTTCTGTATGTGGATGGGGATATGGACAGTTGGCTTTTTTGTATGGAATATCTGTTATTTCCCATGCATTGTCTATGATCTTTTTTGTGCAGGGATGGTTTATGGGTTATTACGTGATAGAGGGTGATTTTGACCGATACCTGTTACGGCCTATGAGTGTTTTATATCAATTTTGTTTTACGAAATTTAATCTGGTAGGTATCACGGATTTGATTCCGGGAATCTGTGTTTTTGTATACGGATGTCTGCAGATTGATTATGTGTGGACACTTAAAAATACAATATACATATTGGTAACTTTAGTCGGGGCTACATTTATTCGCGGTGGAATCTATTTGATTATTGGAAGTAGTTCGTTCTGGACAAAGAGTATTAATGATTTTGGAGGATATACACAGGAGTTGTTTGATAAGACTACCATGTACCCAATTTCCATGTATCCAGAAAGCTTTCAGTTTGTGCTGACATACCTTTTGCCAATTGGTTGGGTCAGTTTTTATCCTACGGCCGAGCTTTTAGGAATACCAAATGGCCGGTTTGCGTGGGATGGAGCAGTTTGGATGACCTTGGTGGTTGGAATTATAGTCTTTGTAGCTGCTGCTATTATTTTTAAATGCAGCTTGAAGCGGTATGAGAGTGCGGGGAATTAATAGTAAGTGTATGGATTGGAATAGTGTAGGTTTTTGTCTTTGTTGTGGGAAAAATATAAGAGTACGATGAAAATCACCGTGAACGAGAAGTGTTCGTCGGCGTATAGAAAGAGTGATCATATGATACAAGTAAAAAATTTGAAAAAGAATTATGTAATAGCCAAGAAAGAAAAAGGTCTGGGCGGTGCAATAAAAAGCTTAGTAAAAAGCGAGAAGCAGACTATTGAGGCGGTAAAGGATATCAGCTTTCAGATTGCGAAGGGTGAAATTGTTGCATTCTTAGGACCCAATGGTGCAGGGAAAAGTACTACAGTAAAAATGATGTCTGGCATATTAACACCTACATCTGGAAAGATTTTCATTAATGGAAAAGAACCATATCAGAATCGAAAAGAGGTAGTGAAGGATTTAGGAGTTGTATTCGGACAAAGAACACAGCTTAATTGGGATTTGCGATTAGGTGAGAGTTTTGAATTGTTGCGACATGTTTATCAAATTGATAAAGAAACCTATGAACAGAATTTGCAAGTGATGGATAACATTTTGGGAATTTCTGAAATTATTGATATTCCTGTGAGACAGCTATCCTTAGGCCAGAGAATGCGAGGCGATTTGGTGGCGGCAATGCTACACTCGCCATCAGTATTGTTTTTGGATGAGCCGACCATTGGATTGGATGTAGATGGTAAATATGCAATCCGCAAATTTATCAAAGAGATTAATCGTGTGAAGGGAACAACGGTCATTTTAACGACACATGATTTGGGAGATGTGCAGGAGCTTTGTAAGCGATTAATTATTATCAATCATGGAACGATTATTGAAGACGGACCATTGGAGGAGTTGGTAGAGAGAATTGCGCCATATAAGGATTTGGTGGTGGAGTTTTATGACGAAGAAGCAGTAGAACATCCCAAAGCACAGCTACATAAACAGAAAGGAAATGTTGCAAAATATCGTTTTCAAAAAGCAGATATTACAGCGGCACAGTTGATTCAAGAAATATCTGAAAAGAAGTCGATTAAGGATGTGGCAATTGAAGAGGTTACCATTGACGATATTATTCGGATTGCATATCATCGAGAATAACAGTGACATTGTATATTTTTCCTAGAAAAGATAGGGAATTATACCGAGTGATATTACAGAGGAGATATGATATACTATAACAAGAGTATCAGTAACATGAAACGGTTATATATGATGTATTGATGGAGAGGGTTTATGAGTTTAATAAGTGTAATTCGATTGAAACCAGGTATGGTTTTAGAACAGGCAGTTTATCATGGTGAGCATTGTCTATTAAAGGCGGGAACTGCGTTAAGTATCCGCAATATTCAAAAGCTGAATGAGCTGCAGATTGAAGAAGTAGAAGTGGCAGATCCGAATACCTTGTTTGTGTCGCCAAGTGATAAGATGGCAGAGAATTTGGTAGAAGATTTTATTCACGTGCTACGCAGCACCTCACCCAAACGGCCAGAAGCAAATAAGAATGACTATGTGGTGAAAGTGGCAAGTTTGTTAGAGCATGTGATTAAGAAGGTGGCACAGAGCGAGGATGTGTTATCATTTATGGTGGAATTGCGTATTATAAACAAGCAAAAATTATATGACCACAGTGTATATACAGCGGTGCTAAGCGGTTTGGTAGCAGGTTGTATGGGATTGCCAACTGACCAGATTATGGTTGCAGTTATTGGAGGCTTACTTCATAACATCGGAGTTGCCGAGATGCCGACCTTAATTGATGTAGAAACATTTAATCCGCAACAGGACAAGCTGTGGAAAGAACACCCAACCTATGGATACTATTTTGCACTTCAGAAAAACATACCACGTGTGGTTGCGGAATGTATTCTTTATCACCATGAGCGCTGGGATGGTTCGGGTTATCCCAAGGGTGTGGCGAAGGAGGAGATTCCTTTGGCTGCAAGAATTGTAAATGTGTGTGCACAATATTCTTCGTCGGTTACATATCTCAATGTACCACCATATATGGCGATTGAAGAATTGTATGGAACCAGTGGTATTTATTATGATCCTGAGGTGGTGAAAGCCTTTGTGAATAATATACCAATTTATCCGCTTGGGGTTATGGTAAGATTATCGACACAAGAAGTAGGTATTGTTTCCAATATTCGTAAGAATGAGGGGCCACGTCCAATTGTGAAAATATATTACAATCGTGTGAATCG
>JAGAQX010000075.1 GCA_017622535.1 Lachnospiraceae bacterium
ACAATAAATGATTTCTTCTGGGAAATGCGATTTGCACAGATTTCTGTAAAAGAAAAGAATCCAAGCAAACACGTAAAAGCAAACAAACCAAAGCAAACAGATACCAACACAGAAACAATGGCGTTAAATAATTCTCCGTGAGCTAATTCTCCCACCGAAGCAACAAACATCGGAAGCTTACCAAGTGCAAACCATGCATCTGCCTGTTCGGTTATCCACATGCGTCCCATAATCACTACAAAGCTGGTTAATGTACATATAACAATTGTATCTAAGAAAACACCTATTGCCTGCACACACCCCTGGTCACAAGGATGCTTTGCATCGGAGGCTGCTGCCGGCATAGTAATGGTACCTTGACCCGCCTCATTGGACATCAAACCTCTTTTCACTCCCTGAATTAACGCTACTCCAAAAGCTCCACCAAACACGGCCTCTGGCTTAAATGCTCCCTGAAACACAGAAGAAAAGAACCAAGGGATACGATCAATATTCACCACAACAAGCACAAGAACAGTCAACACGTATACAACAGCCATAATTGGTACAATCACATCCGTAACCTTCGTCACCTTCTTAATACCACCAAAAGAGATAATAATCAACATAACAATCAAAACCGCAAAGGTAATCCAATACAACGCTGAATTCGTTGGTATTGCATTACCGGTAATTGTCTCTGCGATTTGAGCAACCGATGAAACGGCATTAAAACCCTGTGCCGGGAAGCAGAGCAACGCATATATTATATACATCACAGACAAAAAAACACCAACTACTGCAGAATTCTTTAGCAAACGTTTTCCATAAAACGCAAGACCTCCAATATAATCGTCATCCTTCTTCTCCTTGAAAATCTGTGCCATAGTGGATTCTGTATAAGCAGTTGCCATGCCAAAAAATGCAGACATCCACATCCAAAATAGTGCACCAGGACCACCCACAGCAATAGCACCTGTTACACCTAGAATATTACCCGGTCCCACTCGCATCGCTGTAGACAGGAAGAATGCTGCTAAAGGCGAAATTCCTGTTTCATTTGCCTTACTATTCTTTAACACCCGCAATCCATATCGAAACTTCCGAACCTGTATAAAACGAAGACTACAGCTAAAATAGATTCCTGAACCAATCAGCAAAATAATTGCTAACGAGAAATTTCCTAAAATAGGAATACCAGCATACCATTCAAAATTCGTTGGAAAGTTCCAGAATAAATCTGAAATCACTTGTATCTTCGCACATATTTGGTTAATTGCCTCAAAAAGCTCCTGCATAATTACCCTCTCCTTATCCACTTTGTTGCTCGAAAATTCAATCCATATAAGTATAACATATTTCTATTTCACACAACAACCAAAAAGAGCCATGCGCTACACATTTCAAAAATGTACCATTTCACACATGACTCTCATACGTCCATTTATTTTACGGTTTTAAACAAATCCCTCAAGACCTCTTTTGCAGACATGTTCTGATAACCATCTGGATCAGATAAAATAGTGCCTTCACCAGATGTAGTCCAGCGCATCTGTCCATAATGTGACAGATATGAACCTCCTTTGCTTACCTCCGGATATCGTTTGTACCATGTCTTGTAATACTTTTTCATATATTGTTTAGCCAATCTGTATGCTTGACTATTCTTTTTCCCTTCCGGCGTCGGTGTGCCAGAAAGCTGAACTCCCGGTGGCGAAGCGTGTACCAAAACAACACTTCCATCCTCGCACTGACCAATAACAATCCACACATGGCCACAACAAGAACAGGTAGAGCTCATAATATCACCAGCTTTATAATTGCGAACCTTGCTAGCAACACGATAGCTTCCAAATCCCATTTCTGAAAACTTCTTTGCCTGCTTAGATGCACTATATACATAGCCATCCTGGTTATTCCCCGTGTTCATTACATTATAAACACACCATCCCACATAACCAGAACAATCCAAACCGTCATGAATCCGATACCGATAGTTGTTATAATCATAGGAATCGGTTTTACTCTTTGCAAAGGTTCGCCAGGTGGCGCTTAGTCCCGTTCTTTTTGCCTCTCTTCCAGCTGCTGTATCCGCCTTGTTCCATCCACCGCCCCAAACGTACATCGTAGACCCCACTGGAGCGATTGCGGTTTGCAAGAAATTTTTCACTGTGGAAACACCTTCCTTTGGAATATGAACAGATATCTTTTTACTAGCTTTGCTATAGGTTTTCTTACCATTTGATTTATTCTTATACGCTTTAATATAGTAACGATAAGTAACACCTGGCTCTCTGCTCTTCAAAAGCAGCTTACTATTCTTACATTGCCCTACTAAATGATATTTCTTTTTCGGCAAAGCTTCATAAATACGATAACCATCTGCATTCTTCAGAGGCTCCCAGGTCAGTACCACAGTTCCATTTACAGAGGTTGACATAATACCTACTGGTTTTGTCTTTTTAAATGAAGTTGCTGCATAACTTTCGAAATCATATATTCCCATCATAATACATAGTATTCCGAAAGCGATTATTATATTCCTAAATATTTTTTTCATTTCTTTGTCACACTCCTACCCCTTTCGCATAATATAACAGTGTAAAGACAATTTGGAGGAATTCCTAATGAGTGACTTATCATCAAACAACTGTGGCTGCGGATGCGGCAACAGCCTTTTCGGAGGAAACAATAGCTGTTCATCAATTATTATCATCTTGCTTCTTCTTTCTTGCTGCGGCGGAAATGATAGCTGCGGTGGCAGCTTCTTCGGTGGCAACAACGGATGCGGTTTCGGCGGCGGCAACTGCTCATGCATCATCATCATCTTACTTCTTCTTTCTTGCTGCGGCGGAAATGATGTAAGTGACAGATGTGGCTGTGGTTGCGGATGCTAATCTTAGCATTACAAACTGAGTAATGTATTTACTCACAAATTTGCTTCATAGACAATTCTAAGGATTTGTTCTATAAAGAAAAAATGTCGCCCTTGAGTGATGATTCATCTCGCTCAAGGGTGACTTTCTTTTATTCAATATCCGAGACCGCACTCCATCAAAAAAGCTTATGAGTACACTTCTCATTACATCGGACTATTTGGATGTTTCTTCTGCAACCTTTGCTCCATTGGTTTTCCCGCTAACCGAATCAAATCCTGATACAATATTTCTCTTGTTCGTTCCGGCTTAATCTCCATATCCACAAAATTTCTCTTTAATACCATATCGCTATTCATATAAGCCTTGCGATATTCCTCTAACTGCTTTGCTAAGAAAGCTTCTTTTTCCACACCCTCTAGCTGTGACAACTGATTATTACTAATTACCGCAACGGCACCTTCAGCCTTCATTACAGCGACTTGTGCTTTCGGCCATACATAATGCTTATCTGCACCTAATTGCTTACAGCCCATAAAAATATACGGACCACCATATGCTTTGCGCAGTATTACCGTTAAACGAATGGTCGTTGCGTTGGCATATGCCTGAATCATTTTGGCACCATGACGAATCAAACCCTTGTACTCCTGCTCTGCCTCCATTACAAAACCTGTGGAGTCCGCAAGAGTAATAATTGGAATATTATAACAATCACAATATTGTACAAACCGTGCTGCTTTATCTGCTGCGTCCACATCAATGGAACCATTTTTATGCAATGTCTGACTTGCTACAATACCAACGGTCAAACCACCAAGCTTACCAAAACCCACCACAATATTTCTAGCAAATTCTTTATGTATCTCAATAAAGCTATCATCATCCAAAATTTCTTCAATCACTGGAACCACATCATAGCATTCCTCTGGGTCTTCCGGAATAAATGTCATAATATCCGACAAGTCTTTAGCTTTATATCTTGCTGTACGATAGCTTCGATCCTCACTGTAGCACGGAGGAAGCAAATCAATTAGGCGCCTTACTTCTGCATAACAGCTTCTCTCGTTTGGCATACGAAAATGTGCCACTCCACTGACGCTAGAATGAATACTAGCACCACCTAACTCTTCAATCAAATAATCGGTTCCCTGTACCTCGTTAATCACCTTGGCACCGGTTACAAACATGTTACTGATACTATCTATCGTAAATACAAAATCCGTCAAACCTGGGGAATATACTGCCCCACCGGCACAGGTCCCTGCAATAATCGAAATCTGTGGAATATAGCCCGATGCAAGAGCATTCATCCGAAACAACTCACCACAGCCTGCAACGGACGCAGCACCCTCCTGAATTCTTGCACCACCACCATCATAGATGGCAACAATCGGTTTCTTTTGCCGAATCGCCTCCTCAATAATTGCAATCATCTGCTGACTATGCTGGTAGCCAAAGGTACCGCCCATACAAGTAAAATCTTGCCCATAAAAATATATTCTCTGACCAAAAATATTACCATATCCAGTAATTACCCCATCATATCCGGTCTTGTTCTGCTCTTCATCTGCAGGATAATATTCAACAAAGGTTCCTGGGTCAAACAGTGCATTTACACGTTCTAAGATATGCATCTTCATCCGACTATGTTGTTTTGCAATGCTGTATGGATTAATTTTCTTTAAATACATCTGTCGATCTCCTAACTTCTAAATCATTTATTCCTTATCATTGGAACTACTTTTTTATCTATAACTGATACGCTTTCTATCGAAGGTTCACCTTAGAAACTTCTACAAACGATTTCATTATAGTGAAAAAATAGAATAATTGCAAACCTTCTGTACATTTTTGCACTATTCTATAGTTTTTTTGCACCATTTATGTTTTCATTTAGGGATATTTATAGTAAAATATAAGGCAATGAGGTGATATACATATGAAAACAATCAACAACGTTGGATACTTGGATGAAAGTACATATTATCAAACCACATCATCGAATTCTTCCTCTGGAGCTTTTGATGCTGTATTTGAGGCAGAAACTACCATTTATGCTACACCAGATACAGCAAATGTATCGGATACAGTTTCTTCAGGCTCACAAACTTCCATTGGCGCTACGGAATTAGATGATATCTTTGCGCGCGCTTCGGCAAAGTACGGTGTTGATTTGAATTTATTAAAAGCCGTAGCTAAGACGGAGTCTAATTTTAATCCAAATGCTACCTCTAGCGTTGGTGCTATGGGTGTGATGCAGCTTATGCCATCCACAGCCAAGTACCTTTGTGTGACTAACGCTTATGACCCGGAAGAAAACATAATGGGAGGAGCTAATTATTTATCGCAAATGCTTGCGAAATATAATGGTAATACTTCCCTTGCTTTGGCTGCGTATAACGCAGGACCAGGCAATGTAGATAAGTATAATGGAATTCCACCATTTGAAGAAACCCAAAACTATGTCAAAAAGGTTTTCGGATATCTAGGACAAAAGGATATTACAATTCCAAATCAAACAAACAACACAAGCCAACCGGGTAAAGCTGTTTTGGATTCTACAGACGTTGCTTATATACAGGCTACTCCTGCTTCAGCTTCCACATCTACCGACATTTCCACTGTATATGCGGTGGCTGCCAGTGATGTGACTAACCCAGCCAAATTATATATGGAATAGACACACTTTTAGGGAATTACGAGATGATATGCGAATTCCCTAATTTTAATATTATTACACGAAAGGATGACAACATGATTCGAATTGAAAATGTCACAAAAACCTATAACAGCACTGTCCGTGCCGTAGACAACCTAAATCTTACTGTCAATGATGGCGAGATTGTTGGCTTCATCGGTCCAAACGGCGCCGGTAAAACAACAACTCTAAAAATGATGACTGGTATTCTGAAACCGGATTGCGGTACGATTCTCATCAATGATTACGATATGCAAAAAGAACCACTAAAGGCAAAACAAGTAATCGGTTATATAGCGGACAGTCCTGATATGTTTCTTCGTTTGAAGGGTATTGAATTCATGAATTTGATTTCTGATATTTACAAAGTCCCAACTGACGTGCGCAAGGAACGAATCAAGACCTTTGCCACACGCTTTGATTTAGCTGATGTATTAGATAAGCCAATGCAAAGCTATTCTCATGGTATGCGTCAGAAAATGATGGTTGCAGCAGCTCTAGTACATGACCCTGATGTTTGGATTTTGGACGAGCCTTTAACTGGATTAGATCCTAAATCAGCCTATGCATTAAAGCAAATGATGCGTGAGCATGCAGATGCTGGCAATTCCGTACTATTCTCAACCCACGTATTAGAGGTTGCAGAAAAACTTTGTGACAAGGTCATTATTATTAACCATGGTCAATCATTGTTCTACGGAACCTTAGATGAACTAACTGCCAAGTATCCTGACATGGATCTTGAGAAAATCTTTTTGGAGATGACTGCCCATGAATAGATATCTTACGCTTACAAAAACATTTATTGCTGCCATTGGCATGAGTGAGCCACAGGACAAGCGCCGTAAGATTATGATAGCAATTCTCTCCGCATTTGGAGTGTTTGGCGTATTGTTACCTGTTACTATTGCTGTTGGTGTATTGGTAAAACTCATGACAGAAACCTTACAACCAATTGGTTGTGAGTCTATGGGAATACAATTAATGTTCCATATCATTTGTCTGTTTACTGTTATATTTGGCATCAATGTAATCTTTAACGAATTTTATTTTTCTAACGATATTGAATTCTTGTTGCCATGGCCACTGCGTGCTTATCAGATTGTAGCATCCAAATTCACTGCTGCATTTTACAACGAGAATATCATGCAATTTTTGTTAGTTCTTGCCTGTATTATTGGTTATGGGCTGGGCTCTGGAATGGGTATACTCAATTGGATACTTTCTTTGATTGGTATTGTAACACTACCAATCATTCCGTTGGCGTACTGCGGAATTGTAAGTATGCTACTTATGGCATTTACCCGTATCATTCGCAATAAAGACCTAATTCAGCGTCTATCCGTTGCGTTAATGTTTATTATGGTAATCGCCCTGGTAGGGTCTATCGGTTTCTTACAGAACATGGATATTGATACCTATGTACAAACTCTGGCTTCCGGTGACCAAACATTTTTTAATGTTATGAATTACATTTTCCCAAATGTACCACTTTTTGTGAAAACCTTTAGTGAAGGTAATATTGTTGCACTCTTGGGATATGTTGCAGTTAACGTAGTCGTTGTCAGTATTATGCTTTTATTATCAGAAGCCCTTTATTTCAAAGGTGTAATCGGAATGACTTCCTCAAACACCAACACCAAGAATAAAGACATCGACAAATTATTAGCGGGCTGCAAACAAAGAAGTCCTGGTTTCTCTTACTTTATGAAAGAGGTTCGAATTCTAACTCGTACACCGGTATTTTTCACCAACTGTATTGCAATCAACTTTTTATGGCCGATATTTGTCTACGCAATGTTAAAGATTCAACACTACGACATATCAATTACAAATCTTCGAGCATTGTATGCAGACAGGGACATTCGAATCCAACTAATTTTCCTATTGGGTATTGTAGGAATTTCGGTATTGGTCGCAGCAATTAACAGCTTAAGCTCCAATGCCATTTCTAGAGAAGGAAAGCATTTTTCTTTCATGAAGTACATTCCTGTATCCTATTGGACACAGTGGAACGCAAAGGCCTTAATTGGAATTATCTTTCCTGCCGCAGGCGTACTGGTATTTTTCATACCGGTCTGCATCATTTTACAGATACCAGCCCTGCACATTTTGTTATTTACACTGTTATCACTGATGTCTATCACCTTTGTGTCTTACATGGGAATCTACATTGATTCCATTCAACCAAAGCTAATTTGGGATGATGAAAT
>JAGAQX010000076.1 GCA_017622535.1 Lachnospiraceae bacterium
TGATACTATCAATCGTGTATGAAAATCCTGCACTAGTCTCTTCTGTATCCTTATATACACCTTGAATCAAAGCTGATGTAGCCTCTTTTTGCTTGTATTGATAACTAACCGTCGTCTGATTTAACTTCACCTCGTCATATGCATAATCTGCAATTAAAGTTACTGTATTTCCTGCCTTATATTGTGTATATAAATATTCTTGCAATGCCGTATTATTCTTAATCAACTGACCCGGCTTCAATTCTATAGCTTCAACCCCTGCACCTGCCTGGGTTCTCCAACCAACAAACGTATAACCAACTTTTGCTTTCTTAACATCGTCAGATGCATCAGGGAATGTTCCGTTACCATCAAAAACAATATCGCTCTGTTCAAATGCACCAGTTGTACCATCTTCTGCAGCAAACCTTACATTATATGATCCAGCTTTCCAGTCTAATTTTACTGTTCTCTTATAATCTGTTCCTGAAACAGAAATAGGAAGAGTGGTTCCCGTAGCTGTACCCTTACCATCTCCACTCGCACCAGCAATCGTATAACCAATCTTAGTTGGATTATCAATTGTAAAATTAGCAACTCCATTATCACCAACCGGAACATCGTAATAAGTGACACCTTCAATTATTCTCTCTGTTGCACCGGTTACTGTAGCCTCATCCAGCTTACCACCATTCACATCAATAGCAACCTGATAGGTTTCAATTGTTCTTTTTGAATATAAAGCAATGATATTATTGACAGGAGTAACATCTGTAATTAACTGACCTTCTATCTTCTTACCTTTACCACCAGAAGCAGTATACCATCCATCACAAGAATAATAACCACCCTCTTCAAAGGTTGCCAAGCCTTCCGTTACTACTTGGTATGCACTATCCGGAATCTTGTATCCTCCATCAACAATCTCTAACACAACCTCTGAACCAATATTCGTATTCTTTGGCGAAAAGAATACACACTTAATCTCCTGTGCTGCTCCATCGGCTTGCTCTGTCTCTAAGGGTTCCTCTGTTGATGTGCTATTATCACCTGCCGGAACATCACCCTCTTCACCATTCTGAACTGTCTCATCCTCTGTATAAACGGAATCTGCTAATTCTTCTGAACTAGCTTCTGTTGTTTCTGTACTATCTAAAACCTGTGTTGTCGAATTCTCTACCACTTCTGAACTAGCTTCTGATGTATCTGTTAATTCCTTTGGCTCTTCAGTTGCAAGCTCTGTAGTCTTCTCTGCCTCAACCAACTCATTAGTATCACTACTATCATCCTCAGCATCAACCAAATCATTATTCTTCTGTTCTTGTAATTCCTGTTGCTCTTGCACAGTCTCTTCCGTATCAACCAATGCGGTTGCAGATGAGGTTAAGAAATAAGATTGGGAAACTAACATAACCAACACCATAACAACTGCAACGACACGTTTACCCGCACCGGTACTCCAAGAAAAGAAATAATTAAACACACTAATAACCGCTACTAACGCTAGTACCGGATATGTAAGTATCTTATGTTTCTTAGCCACCTTCAATAGTTTTTCGATTAATCTGTTTTTTGTGTTCATCCCAATCACCTCATACATAAAATATCTATATTGTAAGTATATCGTCATATTCTGTCACACATTTAATGCCAATCGACCGAAATGACTACATTCAGACAAAAAGGCATATAAATGCACACTATTTGACGATAGTATAGCATATCTATAGTCAAATGAAAAGTTTTTTTCACAATTTCTATTATTATTTTCCAGTTAAAATACAAGATATTGGGTTTTTACCATTTCATACCATTTTTACTGCAATTATGAATGGTTTTGTCATAATACCTTTAATACATCTTAATTTTAATTCTCTTTTTATTTACATTTATTCCAAATAATATGGTAGGTTTTGCCTTGACCAAACTGACTTCAAGTGCTAGTATAGTTTGTGAATTAATAATAAGGAAATCATACATTTCCAAAAACAAAATATTTATAAACGAGGTGTACGAACATGACAAAGACTTTTGACGATTTACTAGCAAAAGTTGCTGCTTGCAGCACAAAGAAGGTTGCTGTTGCTGTTGCTCAGGACGATGCCGTTTTAGAGGCAGTTGCAGAAGCTAAAAAGAGAGGAATTGCAGAAGCAATCTTAGTTGGTGACGAAGATAAGATTAAAGCTGTTGCTGATTCTATGAACATGGATATTTCTGATTATGAAATTATTGATGTAAAGGACGATTATGAAGCTGCTTTAACTGCTGTTAAGTTAGTACATGACGGCAAGGCTGACATGTATATGAAGGGCTTAATCGACACAAAGTCTTTCTTAAAGAGTGTATTAGATAAAGAGGTTGGTCTTCGTACAGAGAAGACATTGTCTCATGTATGTATCTTCGACATTGAAGGTCATGACGGATTATTATTCCTTAGCGATGTTGCATTTATTCCTTATCCAGATTTGGAAACAAAAGCAAACATCATCCGCAATACAGTAGAGATTGCACACGCTTGTGGTATTGAATGCCCTAAGGTTGCTCCACTTGCAGCTGTTGAGGTTGTAAATCCTAAGATGCCTGTTACTGTGGAAGCTGCTGAACTTACAAAGATGAACGAGGAAGGACAGATTACTGGCTGTATCGTTGACGGACCATTATCTTATGACCTTGCCATCGACCCAGAAGCTGCTAGACACAAGGGTGCTACTGACCGTAAGATTGTTGGTGATGCTGATATCTTATTGTTCCCAGATATTCATGCTGGTAACGTTACATACAAAGCACTTGTTCATAATGCAAAGGTTGTAAATGGTAACATTTTAACTGGTACTAAGGCTCCTGTTATCTTGACCTCTCGTTCTGATGATTTCGAGACAAAGGTAAACTCAATTGCTGTAGGTGCTGTTGTTGCAGAGGCTATGAACAAATAATATTAGAATGATATGGCTGTCATGCTTTGCGTGGCAGCCTAATTAATGAAGTAGCTTAAATAGCTACAAATATATATAAAATAACTATTATATATTTAGGAGGGTATCAAAATGGCTTACACAATTTTAATTATCAATCCAGGTTCTACTTCTACTAAAATCGGTGTATATGAAGATGAGAACCAAATTTTCGAGGAAACTTTAAGACATCCAACAGAGGAAATCGCAAAGTACGCTTCTATCATCGATCAGAAGGACTTCCGTAAGGATGTTATTTTAGATGTATTGAAAGAGAAGAACTTCGACATCAAGACTTTAGATGTTGTAGTTGGCCGTGGTGGTTTATTAAAGCCAATCCCTGGTGGTACATATGCGGTAACAGAGGATTTATTAAATGATCTTAAGATTGGCAAGCAGGGACAGCATGCTTCCAACCTTGGTGGTATCTTAGCAAAGGAAATCGGTGATGAGGTTGGTGTTCCAGCTTACATCGTTGACCCAGTTGTTGTTGACGAGTTAGAGCCAGTTGCAAGATACTCTGGTATGCCAGAGCTTCCAAGAAGAAGTATTTTCCACGCTTTGAACCAGAAGGCTGTTGCTAAGCGTTATGCAAAAGAAATCGGTAAGTCTTATGATGAACTTAACTTAATCGTAATCCACATGGGTGGTGGTGTATCTGTAGGTGCCCACAAGTGTGGTAAGATTGTAGACGTTAACAATATCCTTGACGGTGAGGGTGCATTTTCTCCAGAGCGTGCTGGTACCGTTCCAGTTGGTGATTTAATTAAGCTTTGCTACTCTGGTAAATATACAGAGAAAGAGATTTATAAGAAGATTTGTGGTAATGGTGGATTCAATGGTTACCTTGGAACAAACGATATGCGCGATGTAAAGAAGCTTGCTTTAGATGATGGTGACGAAAAGGCTTTGGGCGTATATGAAGCATTCCACTATCAGCTTGCTAAGGATGCAGGTGCTATGGCTGCAGTACTTGGTGGTAAAGTTGACCAGATTATCTGTACTGGTGGTATCGCTTACAATGCAGAGACAATCGAAAAATTAAAAGAAAAACTCGGTTTCATTGCACCATTTACAGTATATCCTGGCGAGGATGAATTACTCGCACTTGCACAGGGAGCTATCCGTGTATTAAATGGTGAAGAAAAGGCAATGGAATATTAATCAATTTCACGTTTGTAAAGTTATCCCCTGATATTATGAGAAACGAAAAATCCTGCTTATTTATGTAGGGATACACCAAAAATAATTATGAATTTTGCTACAACTCTACGAACATAAGATTTGCTAAGCAGTTCTGTAAAGTTTTATATACCGTTCGGGCCGGCCAAGATACGCCATCCATAGCTAACTTGGCCTTATGTCGACGTCCTGTCGACATACCCCTACATATTGAAGAACTGCTAACCAAATCTAATGTTCTCCGAGAGGGCGCAAATATTCATAATTATTTTTTTGTATCTTTCTACGTAATAATAGCAGGATTTTTCTGTTTCTTATAATATCCCGCCACACCCGATGCCACTTTCTACATCGTAGTTGACCGATGCACGCTGGTAAATTGTAATAGTTGTGATTGTATAAGTAAATTCATCGAAAGTATCTGTTTTGATCGCCCGAAGGGCATTTGTAAATGTGGCATCGGGTGTGGCGAAACTTTTATGACGGACGAAAAGCTTCATATCGTACTTTACTATATAATAATGTACAGGAGCTTTTCATCCGTCTATAAAAGTTAGGGATATCTTTATAAACGTGAATTTATGAGATTCACATACATCCAGTTCTGCCGAAACTCTCTCATCAGATTCCAGTAACCTCCACCGCGAAATCCGTATTCCGTAATTAAATCATATTTTGCTGCAATACTTCTTACATCCTCAAACCATACCACATGTTCTACACCATCTAATGTATAATTGAAAAATGGTGCTTGCGACTGTTCGTCATATTGTATTTGTGCACCATATTGAAATGCCCTTCGAACCGCTTCCACATTTCCAATGGTTTCCGCCTCTGTCACCCCGCGTTCATATGGTAATGGCCAATCATAAGCATAATTAGGAATTCCCATATCAAGCTTTTCTCTCGGTATAACAGAAACTGCATAATCTAGTACTCTCCGAACGCTTGGTATCGGCGCTACTGCCATAGGTGGTCCAAATTTATATCCCCATTCATAGGTCATCAAAAATACCGTGTCTGCAGCATTACCAATTCCTGCATAGTCAATACCTTCATACAAAAGTCCTGGCTGGTCATCTGCAATTTTAGGTGGTACAGCAACACTTACCTGATAGCCTTGCGGCGCAAGTCTAGCTCTTACTTCTGCAATAAATGATACATAAGCTTCACGGAATTCCCCTGGTATAAATTCAAAGTCAATGTCTAACGCCTGATATCCCTTATCTGTCATTGTTTGCAATATATTCGTAATCAAATTCTCTCTCATTGCCACATCAGACAACACCATGACCACTAACTGATTGTTAAATCGCTCATTTACATCCAACGGGGTAATTACCATTCTTTTGCGCAATCCAAATCGAGTTGCTTCTACTAACAAGCGGTCATCGTTCATAGGAATCAATGTTCCATCCATATTGTACCCATAAGAAAATGGTAACAACTCATCTAGATACAGACAACTCTCTTCTAATATATCATCTCTTATAAAGCCGTAAGCATATCCAAATATCTTAATATTTCTCTGTTCCATCTCTGTGTATCGTATTACAATTTGTCTGCCCGGCAGCAAAAAACTCTCATTTAAAAGATAAGAATTATTGCGAACAATCTGCAATGCCGTAGTCCCAAACGCAGCTGCAATACTCTGTATAGTGTCTCCATTTTGAATAGTATAGATTGTTTCAGGTATTGCAATAATCAACGCTTGCCCCACTACTAAATCCGTCCCTGCAATATTATTGTCATATGCTACTCTCTCCGCAGAAACTCCATATTGTGCTGCTATGCTTTGCAAGGTATCTCCTGTATTCACGATATGTATTTCCATTCTCGACCTTCTCGTTTCCAAACGCTTACTATTCTTAATCTAAAATATGCAAAGAAAAAAGGTATGATACCAAATAATCAAAACTATTCGAATCATACCTTTTAATGACTATCAAATTATATCGGGAACGAACTTGCTATATACACAAATTCATACTCAAAATACACGCGCACAACTTATCATATTGCACTATATAGACTAATCTATTACATCGTAACAAAGATAAATTTGAATACAAACAATGCTGCAATAACAGTAACCACAACATCTTTCTTCTTATAGTTACCTGTAAACAATGTAATTAGCACATATGCGATTGAACCAATACCAATACCATTTGCAATAGAATAGGTAAGCGGCATCATGATAAGTGCAAGAAATGCTGGCACTGCAGAGCACATATCACTCATATCTACATTTGCGAAGCTCTTCATCATCAACACACCAACGAAAATTAAAGCTGGAGCTGTTGCTGCACTTGGAATTACTGTTGCCAATGGGCTAAGGAACAAACAAAATGCAAAACAAATTGCTGTTACTCCACTGGCAAGACCGGTTCTTGCACCTGCAGCCACACCAGAAGCTGACTCAACAAAGGTTGTACAAGTTGAGGTTCCTAGCATCGCACCTGTTACTGTTGAAATCGAATCCGCAAGCATTGACTTATTCACATTGATTGGGTCACCATTCTCATCAAGCATATTTGCCTGAGAGGCAGTTCCATATAATGTTCCAATGGTGTCAAACATATTTACTAAACAGAATGTGATAATCAACATTACTGCATTAAATGCACCACCAAGAGGCGCACCAGTAAATGCTGCCTTCCATGCATCTGCGTCCAACAAACCAACAATACCAATCTCACCAAAATCCTTGAAGGTCTGTCCAATGGCACTAACATCAAAGCTTGGTACTTCCTGCATTAATACATAGTAAATGATAGTTGAGATAAAAATCGAAATAATAACACTACCCTTTACTCTCTTCTTCTCGAGAATACCAATGATAACCAACCCTAAAAACGCTGTAATCGCAGGAGCAATTGTCACCCAGTCACCATTATGAATATCCACAAACTGTACAAAAGTAAACTGATTTGCTTGAATCAAGCCTGCATTCTTCATACCAATCATGGCAATAAACAAACCAATACCTGCTGGAATTGCTTTCTTCAAGCAATCGGGCATGGACTTTGCAATATGTTCGCGTAGTCCCGTAGCAGATAATATTAAGAACACCACACCAGATATAAATATAATAATCATTCCGACATGATATCCCTCAATTACATCGGTTCCACCCATAACCGCTGCAGCAATAAAGGATGTACAGAAGAATGAATTAAGCCCCATTCCGCAAGCTTGTGCAAACGGCATTTTAGCAAGCAATGCTGAAAGCAATGTTCCTACAATAGCCGCTAGCAGTGAGGCAATAAAAACAGAGTTCCAAATCTGTCCTAGCTGTGCAGATACATCCATCCCCGCCTCTGCTGCGATAGCTGCTAACCAGCCATTTGCTCCTTCTGCGGCTACCTGGTTTGGGTTAACAAATACAATATACGCCATAGCAAAAAA
>JAGAQX010000077.1 GCA_017622535.1 Lachnospiraceae bacterium
CAGTTCGTACAGCGATTTCTGGTAAGCAAATGACTCCTGGTGGAGCTTTTGAGATTTTGGATATTCTTGGTAAAGAGGAATCCTTACGAAGAATGGAGATTGGAATTAAGAAGCTTGAAGAGGCTACTAATTAATTGTGAAATTGTATTCGCAAAATGATAGTTTCACAGTAACCAAAAGAAAATCAATAAATAAGGAGATAGTATGCCAAATTTCAATGATGGGCAGCTTGCTGCGATTCACCATGTAAATGGAGCGATGATGGCATTAGCGGGACCTGGAAGTGGTAAGACCACTTGTATGGTGCACCGCATCAAATATCTCATAGAAGAAGCAAAGGTTGCTCCAGCAGGGATTCTTGTAGTTACTTTTACAAGGGCGAGTGCTAGAGAGATGGAGGAACGTTTTACAAAATTGATGGGAGGTTCCGAGTGTCGATGTACATTTGGAACCTTTCATTCTATATTCTTTTATATCTTAAAGATGGCTTATGGCTATCGTTCGAACAACATTCTGTTGGAAGAAGAAAAGTATTCTATTATTCGGGATATAATCCGTGGCAAACAATTAGAGTATGATGATGAAGAGGAAGTCGTATCAGAAATCATTCATGAGATGGGAATGATGAAAGGGGATATGATTTCTTTAGAGCATTTCTATTCTTCCTGCGTTGGAGAGGAGGTATTTCGAGAGATATATCGGGAATATGAATCAAAGATTACTTCTATGGGAAAGCTTGATTTTGATGATATGATGGTCTATTGTTACGAGTTGTTGAAGGAAAGACCAGATATCTTAAAGAATCTACAAAAACGCTACACACATATATTGGTGGATGAATTTCAGGATATTAATAAAATTCAATATGAGATTACGAAAATGCTGGCAGCACCGCAGAACAATTTATTCATTGTAGGAGATGATGATCAAAGTATATATGGATTCCGTGGTGCGCGTCCGGAGATTATGCTGCATTTTAACGAGGATTATCCCAAAGCGGTGACAACGTTGTTGGATGTTAATTATCGTTGTAATCGTAATATTACAGAAGGTGCGCTTCGGGTGATTTCTAATAACAAGGTGCGCTTTGATAAAAGAATTGTTAGTAGTAGAGATTATGAGGAACCAATACGTGTTCATCATATGGAAACGCTTCAAAATGAAAATCAACATGTATTAGAACATATTTGTAAGTATCATCAAGAAGAGATTCCATTTTCTGAAATGGCAATTATTCTTCGTACCAATGTTCAGGCGAGAAGTATCGTGCACAAGCTGATGGAGTATAATATTCCATTTCAAATTCGGGACAAAATGCCTTGTATTTATGATCATTTTGCAGTGAGAAATATATTGGATTACGTTCGAGCAGCTATGGGTGTGCGCGACCGGTCCTTGTTTTTGCGAATTTTGAATCGCCCAAATCGCTATTTATCCAGGGAACTGCTTACAGAGCCGTTTGTTGATTTTGAACAGCTTCGTACTATGGTAGAAGGAAAAGAGTGGGCATTGGATAATATAGACCAGATGGAGTATGAATTAAAAATCCTTGCAGGTCTCCGTCCTTTTGCAGCTGTGAATTTTATCCGTAAAGCAATTGGTTATGATGCATATTTGGCAGAATATGCAGAGTATCGACATTTAAGTGTGGATGATTTCTATACAACGCTAGATGAATTGCAGGAGATGGCGAAGCAATACAAATCCTTTGGAGACTGGTTTGAGGGAATAGAAAAATATCGTACAGAATTCGAGGAACATATGAAAATGAACTCAAAAAGCAGTAATAAGGGTATTACTGTAACTACTATGCATAGTGCAAAGGGTTTAGAGTTTGATGTAGTCTTTATTTTAGAAGCAAATGAAGGTCTAGCGCCCTATAAGAAAGCATCTAAGCCAGAGGAGATAGAAGAGGAACGGCGTATGTTCTATGTAGCAATGACGAGGGCTCGGAATCATTTACACATATATGAAGTAAAAGAATACTATAATAAGGATTTAGAGCCTTCTAGATTCTTGACGGAATTGTCAACAATTGATTCAGATTGACCATGCCAGCACCTTGTTGGTTTAATGGGAGATGTGGAACGGAATTGGCTGCTTGTATCAGATATTTCTTTACTTGATCATTTGATAGATAAGGAAATTTTTGTAATAAAAGTGCACAAGCGCCACTGATGAATGGAACCGACATGGAGGTTCCATTTTTTGTGCCATAATGATTGTTCGGTTGCGTGCTTAGGATATGATATCCAGGGGCAGAGACTTCTGGTTTTGTGATGTAAGGGCGAATAGGACCGGCAGAAGTAAATGGGCGTCCATCATAGGCACCAACGGTAATCACTTTTTCGCAATTTCCTGGTGCAAATATAGAGTTTGGTCGCGGTCCATTGTTTCCAGCGGAACAACATACTACAAGACCGGCATCCCACAAACGGGATACCCAGAGATTTAAACGGTTCTTTTCTCTTTTTAATTCAAGTGTATTTCCACCAATCGATATGTTGATAATACGAATGTTGTATACGTGCTGTTGGTATAGAATCCATTTGATGCCTTCAATAAATATGTCTGTAGAGCCATTTCCGTGCTCGTCTAATATTTTAATTGGAATTACGTTACATTCTGGTGCAATACCAATGCGGGAGGATGCTAGAATTCCGGTTACATGAGTTCCATGGGAGAAGTCATCATATGGATTGGATTTATAATTTATAAAATCTTGAAAATCAAGAATTCGATGGTTTGAGATATCGGTATGCTGTGCTAGTCCGGAGTCTAGAATTGCAACAGTTATATTTTTACCAGTAATGCCTTGTTGATGTAGGTAAACTGCACCGGATTGGATAGATGGAATTTTGGGGCTAGAAGACAAACAAATCACCTCAACTCTTTACAAATGTTGATTTTGCTATTATATTAATAATGTATGTGCGAAAATTGATTTTGCGCATATGAAATGCAATGTTTAATAAGGGTAGTTTTTGATTTTGAACGGGGTGATGTTATGCTAAAGAGAAGTGTACGTTTGGAATTGGATGGTATTTTAAATGAGCTTAAGATGAATTTAGGCAATAACTATAAAGATTTGGCGCATGATGCGTTGAAGAAGCTTCATACTACTTTAGATGAATATTATAAAAGTGGAATGATGAAGGAAAAGGATTATAACAAGTATAAGAAAATAGCAGATGATTATTCAGTTAAAATGGCAGATTATCATCACTGATAAGGAGAGAAATGTGAATACTAAATTGATACGCAGAATTACAACAATATTGCTTAGTATATGTTTGTTGACGGGATGTTCGGGTAGCACTGCTTCGAATGCAGGATTTCGGGATAAAGATAAGCTTTCGGTGGTTACAACGATTTATCCAGTTTACGATTTTGCATGTAATGTAGCGGGCGATAAGGCTGAGATAATTAATTTGGTTCCAGCAGGTGTGGAACCACATGATTTTGAATTGTCGACTGGAGATATGCAGCTATTGGAACAGGCAGATGTGTTTATTTACAATGGCGCAAATATGGAACATTTTGTGGATAAGACATTAGCATCCATATCGAATAAGGATTTGATTGTGGTGGAGTGTGCAAAGGATGTGGAGTTGCTTCATGGAACACATTCACATGAGCATGAGGATGAAGAAGATGAGCATGATGAAAACTTGTCGGAAGAAGAAGCATTGACAGAACAATTGGATCCTCATACATGGTTAAGTGTTTCCAATGCTATTATAGAAACTGAGGCGATTAAGATAGCGCTAGTAGAAGCAGATCCAGAGAATGCAGACTATTACGAATCCAATTTTGATACGTATAAAGAGAAGCTTGTAAAGCTTCAGGAATTATACAAAGCAGAATTGACGGATTTATCAACTGATACGATTGTTGTAGCCCATGAGGCTTTTGGTTATCTTTGTGAGGAGTATAATTTGAAGCAGGAAGGAATCGAAGGGTTAACTGCAGATTCTGAGCCAGATTCTGCTAGGATGAAAGAAATTATTGATTTTTGTAAGGAGAATGATATCAAAATCATTTTCTTTGAGGAATTGGTAAGTCCAAAGGTTGCTGAAACGGTGGCTTCTGAGATTGGAGCTGAGACAATGGTACTTAACCCAATTGAAGGATTAACGACGGAGCAAGAAGCGGAAGGGCTTGATTATATTGGTTTGATGGAAGCAAATCTTGAAGCGTTGAAAAAGGCATTGAAATAAGTGTATCGATGATATCGAATTAAACCTTGTCCTATAATAGACAGGTTTGGTGTATATTCATGTTATGAGATATAGGGAATGAGGTAGACAGATGACAACAGAAATAATAGCGTTAGCAGTAGACGCAATTGTTAGTATTATAATTCCACTAATTGTGCTTGGAATTGTCATTGCAAAGAACAAAAAGCAATGGAAGAGTATTTTTTGTATATATGTATGTGGTGCATTGGTGTATGTTACAATGCAGTGGGGAATTAAGGAGCATGGGTTGACATGGCTATTTAATAATACGGATTTTATGGATTTCATGAACGCACATTATCTCTTGTATTTATTGGTGGTGGCATTTGCCGGTGCGGCTCTTATTACCGTAGCTCAGATGTTTGTCATTGTTATCATATTTAAAAGAAAGGTTTCTTATGCGAAATCAATTGCCTTTTCTATGGGGTATAGTATGACGGCGGCTACATTACTTATTGGTGTTCGTAGTATTAATACAATTATTGAAGTGATAAAGGGAACAGAACTTGAGATGAATACGAACGCTACAGAGTTGTTTTTGTCGGGATATGAGCGTATATTAATTTTAATTATCGAAGCTACAATCATTACATCTCTTGTATATTTTGCAGAGAAGGAAAAAGCTGTTCGTGGAGGAATAATCGGGGTATTTTTCTACACCATGGTAGCATTTTTGCCAGGGTTCTTCCTTGCGTTTACTTTGCCTGATTATTATGAAGTGTTTGATCGTTCTATTGCGTTAACGATGATTTATGTTATATTAACAGCGACAGCAATTGCAGGAATTGTGATATTAAATGTCCTCAAAAATGTAATTTATAGCGACTAGATTAAGATAATAAGGATTAGAGCGTAGAATTGTAAAATTGAAAGAGTAAGAAAAGTGAGAAAAAAGCAAGAATGAATTGACGTTCTTGCTTTTTTTTGATACATTACTATCCGAGCGGTATTCAAAAGAAACTGCATCGTTTGATAAGTGTTGTCACA
>JAGAQX010000078.1 GCA_017622535.1 Lachnospiraceae bacterium
GCTGGATTATTTGGCCAGTAGCCGGTTGTGTATTTGGAGCAATCGCAACATTTATTGCTTTGTCTAATGGGAAAGATAAGGAATAGCATGAATGTAGTAACAGATAAGGCGTCATTAAACAGGAAAATTAATTGTGGATAACAAATAACACCATATATTTAGCAAAAAAGTCTAAATATATGGTGTTTTGTTTTATGATTCAATATGTAATATATTTGTTTATCTCGTAAGCATATCCAAGTCAGAATAGAAGCTTGGATAAGAAATGTTCACACATTCAGCACCAAGGATTTCAGTGTCACCATCAGCCAATCCACCGGCAATTGCAAAACTCATGGCAATGCGATGATCAAGCTTGGAATCAATCGTAGCACTATGTAGGGCTTTACCACCTCGGATAACCATGCCATCTTCGGTTCCTTCAATGTCCACTCCCATTGCTGAAAGATTGTTTACCATCACGTCGATTCGGTTGGATTCTTTCACCTTCAATTCCTGTGCATCTTTGATTATTGTGGTTCCATTTGCAAATGCTGCCATAATGGCAATCACCGGAATTTCATCAATCAGCTTTGGAATAATGTCGCCTTCAATGGTACAACCGTGCAATGAACTGGTTCGCACAGTAATATCTGCTACAGGTTCTCCGATATCGTCTTTCACGTTCGATAAAGTAATATCGGCCCCCATGTTCTTGCACACAGTTAGGATTCCATCTCTAGTTGGGTTAATTCCCACATTCTTAATGGTGATTTCAGAGTTTGGTGTAATAAGACCAGCTACAATAAAGTAAGCGGCAGAGGAAATGTCACCTGGCACTTCGATTTTCTGAGCAATCAATTCCTTTGCTGGAGTCACTGTGGCAGTGGTTCCTACACTCTTAATGTCTACACCAAAAGACTCAAACATTAATTCCGTATGATTTCTTGATAAAGCAGGTTCTGTCACACTGGTCTGACCATCCGCATATAATCCGGCAAGTAAAATAGCGGATTTTACTTGAGCGGATGCAACAGGGGAGTCATAGTGTATTCCCTGCAAATTACCACCAATGATTTTAAAAGGTGCACATTTATCGGTAGCAAGGCTTTCAAATTTGGCCCCCATCATAGAAAGAGGCGTCATAATGCGTCCCATGGGACGTTTGCGAATGGAAGAGTCCCCATCTACAGTAGAAGTAAATGGCTGTGCGGCAAGAATACCGGACATCAATCTAGTAGTAGTTCCACTGTTTCCAACGTCTAAAATGTCTGAAGGTGCAGATAAACCACGCAATCCTTTTCCGTGTATTAAGACTGTGTTCGTTTCTGGATTGTTGTTGATTTCGATTCCCATTTTCTGAAAACAGGAAATGGAAGATAAGCAGTCGGCACCTTGCAGGAAGCCTGTCACTTCAGTGGTTCCCTTTGCAAGGGAGCCCAGCATGATACTTCTATGGGAAATGGATTTGTCACCAGGTACGGTAACTTCTCCCTGCAATTTATCAAAATGTTTCATTATCATAGGTCTGTGTCCTTTCAGTTGTTGTAATAATTAGCAATTTGTACTTAATATCTCTTTCAATTATACGACTATATTTTATCTCTCATATACCTGATAGCCCTGTTCTCGCAACAGAACTGCGGCGGAAACAGCAGATTCATTATCATAGAAGGAAAGTCGCAAAACCCCTTCATTATCTTCGCGATTATGTGTGATTCCAATATTCTTTAAGTTGATTCCAGCTTCACCTACATGAGATATTGCTTTTGCTAGAGCGTTTGCCTCATCTGGAATATCTACATAAACCTCATAATTCATGCGGATGACTCCAGTTGCATGCTCTGGAATAGAGTTGCGGTAATTCTTGGCAGAATCGAAAAAGGAGTATATGTCTCTAGCATTATCCGATTCGATTGCAGCAATCATACCTTCTAATTGTTCGATAAATGTTCGAAGTCCCGCAGCTACATGTTCTGGATTACTTAACAAAATGTGCTCCCAAACCACAGGATTTGAAGATGCAATTCTGGTGATGTCTTTGAAACCACCAGCAGCTAACTGCTTTAACATACCATTTTCATCTTCTTTGGAAGCAACCAGATTCACAAGGGAAGATGCTATTACATGTGGTATGTGACTGATGTATGCGGTAATCTCATCGTGTCGTTCTGGGCTATATATAATTGGGATGGCACCTAAGTCTTCCAAAAACGTACGGAATTCAGATACTTTTTTCTCTTCTACCGTTTCAGAAGGTGTCACAAAATAATACGCATTTTCGATGAGACGATCATTTGCTGCTTCGTAACCACTTCGCTCAGAACCGACCATAGGGTGTCCTCCGATAAAATAATCGGTTAAGTGGTTGTCGGCAATAGCACGATAAATATCACTTTTGACACTTCCCACATCTGTAAGAATACAAGTTGGCTTCATAATACGTTTTAGTATAGGAAGATATGCAATATTGTAATGAACGGGTGCACATAAGAAAATGTAATCGCATTCGCCCATAGCTTCGATGGCAGTTACTGTTCGGGTCAGTGTGCCATCTTCTAAAGCCAAGTGTAATGCGTTTTGATCCACATCAAATCCTAATATCTCAGCTTCGGGAAAGATTCGTCTAATTGATTTGGCAATAGAACCGCCAATCAAGCCTAAGCCAATGAAGCCGATACTAAAGTTGGTTGTTTCTTTCATATATTAATCTCCGCAATATTATGTAAACTATATTTTGTGATAGAAGTAGAATGGTACTTAATAAATAACATAAAACTACTATTACAATAAACTAGGTTTATTTTAGTATGTTAAGAGAAATGTGTCAACACTTTAAATTGTTAAAGTGTTAAAATTTTTGCAACATGTTTATTTCTTCATCTGTAAGTGAGCGGAATGTTCCTAAAGCGAGCTCTGGCGGCAACTGCAACGGTCCAAAGGAAACTCGTTGTAAATAGGTGACTGTTTTGCCAATTGCTTGCACCATTCTCTTGACTTGATGGAATTTCCCTTCTTGAATCGTGATGTGAACGGTGGAACAATTCTCCTGTTCGTTGCTATCTAATATGGTGAGTTTCGCTGGCATGGCAATATCCAAATCCTCGTCGCCAATTTCTAAACCTTTTTCAAATGCTAGAATATCATCAGGTGTCACGATGCCGTCTATTTTAGCATAGTAGGTTTTATCAACATGTCGTTTTGGGGATAAAAGTTTATGTGACAGGGCTCCATCATTTGTAATAAGCAAAAGCCCTTCCGTATCTTTATCTAATCGTCCAACTGGAAACAAATCTTTTCGGTTACTTTTTATTAAGGAAAGAACAGTAGGTGCTGTGTTATCTTTGGTGGCACTAACATAGCCAGCTGGTTTATTCAATATATAATATTCAAAAAGTGACAGTTCAATTGGTTCGTTTTGAAATGTAATGTCGTCTGTATTAATGTCCACCTTAATATCTGGTTTCTTTGCAATTTCGCCATTAACTGTAACAAAGCCTTTTTTTATATAACTTTTTATTTCTGTACGAGTACCAATTCCTGCATCGGCAAGATACTTATCTAAACGTTTTGTTGACATGCATTTCCTCCTATTTATATGTCTACTTATATGTGCATTTTGCATATATTAAGTGTTTGTTTTATACATAATCAATAATTGTAATGATATCTTAACATATTTGATGTCGTATTGGTACACATTTTATAGTAATATGGTCGAGAAAAAGCCTAAAAATGTATTAATTTGTAAGGCTTGACAATTATTTTGTTAAGTGTTATATTACACATGTAACAAGTTTGTAACAATTTTAAATGATCCGATATTTGGAGGAATTTTAGTATGAGACATAGCAGAAGAGCTGTAATGGCGGAACGCTATAAGTTATACGCAAAGAAGAATATTTTTAATAGTAAGTATTTGGTTCGTAATTTACAGATTGGTTTACTTTTATTTGTTTTAGTGGTGATGTTTGTAGGATCAGTTATTTTAATCACAACTGATTCGAAGTCAGACGAAGTTGCGGCAACAGAC
>JAGAQX010000001.1 GCA_017622535.1 Lachnospiraceae bacterium
CTGTGATACTTCAGACTCTTTCATAATTTCTCTTAAGACAGCCGGACTCATACCATATATGCGGGCAACCTGCTCTAATTCTTCTCCCTCCGCTAACATCTGCTGCATTTCCTTCAACTGCTGTTGGGCTTTTCGTTGTTTGGTTTGTTCCCATTCTGATTGAAAATACCGTGCAACCTTTTGTCCACAGATATGGAATTCTGCCAGCTTGTCAATGGCACGCACCACATCTGTAAGATTTCTCATATCACACTCCGTTCCATCAAAATGCTTTTTTAACACAAAAGGCTGATGATAACGGTCATAGGTAATCAGCTCTCCATGCTTATTCGGAATAATACTATCCACATCACAAAAGCCTTCTTTTTCAAGCAAACCCTTTAGCACATACTCCTGTTCCAAGCGACTTTCGCTATTACGAAATGGTTCCAAAATACGCAACCCCATCGGAGTAGATAGAATCGTTGCCCCACGACCTCTTCTTGACCCTAAAACCTCTATATCATATTTGTCATACACTTCTGCCAGTTTTTCAGACACAAAAACCCCTCCTTTATCATATCTAAAAGGCAACTACGAAGTTACCTTTTTCATACTATGATAAAGAAAGGGCTTTTATGATATAAAATCTATACACATTTTCCTTACTGGTATATATCACTCAATATACAAAACATATCATTTTACAACGCTATGCTTGCATCATCTTTCTCACCAGTTCCATTAGCTTTTCTCGCTCATTTAATTCGGGCTCTTCCAAAACTCTTTCTAACAACCTCTGAAGCATTGCACCCATATCCTTGCCAGGCTTCATACCCATGTCAATTAAGTCTTTACCTGTTAACTTCAAGTCCTTCAATGATAGACATTGTTGTTGCTCCATAACGGTCTTGTAATGTTGCTTCAGTGCTTCTAATGCAGCTAATTTCTCTTCCTTTTTGTATTCACTTTGGGCAAGGGTATCTGCTCGTTTAATATAAGTATAATCTTCAAACAAATCTGCCCCCATCTTACTTAAGGACTTGCGGAAGGAACGCAACGAAGGAACCTGTCCCATTCCATAATCATGCCACAGCACCAAACGCTTCACTCTCGCAATAGTAGCATTGTCGAATTTTAACCGCGTTAAAATTTGCTCTGCTATATCTACACCCTTAACATTATGCTCGTAAAAATGATCCCCAGTCTCATCACTGGTTTTGCACATTGGCTTTGCCACATCATGCAAAAGCGCCGCCCAACGCATTGCCTCCGTAGCTGGAACCTCTTGCACCACCCGAAGGGTATGTTCACCTACACTGTACATATGATGTTTATTATTCTGCTCCGTCTCCATCATAACATCAAATTCTGGTAACACAATCTTTGTTACGCCCAACTCATAAGCAGTACGAAGCCGTTCTGGATGGCTAGACGTTAGCAGCTTTGTTAATTCCACATGGATTCTTTCTGCACTAATGTCCTTCAAAAATACCGCCTGATTGCGAATTGCCTCCTGGGTTTTTTCCTCAATTGCAAAATCCAACTGCGCAGAAAAACGAAGTGCTCTTAGAATTCGAAGTGCATCCTCATCAAAACGCTCCTTGGGTTCCCCTACACAGCGAATGACCTTTCGTTCCAAATCCTTCATACCATCAAAGTGGTCAATGACTCCTTCTGTCTCATTGTACGCCATGGCATTAATCGTAAAATCTCGGCGTTTCATATCCTCTATCAAACTCGCAGTAAATGTTACCGATGTAGGTCTTCTGTGATCCTCATATTTACCATCCACACGGTAGGTGGTAACCTCATATCCTTCTTTATCCAACATAACTGTCACCGTACCATGTTCAATACCTGTATCAATGGTACGATGAAATAAAGCCTTGACCTCCTCCGGTTTTGCCGAAGTGGTAATATCCCAATCTCCTGGCTCTCTTCCAAGAATGGCATCACGAACACAACCACCTACGATATAAGCCTCGTATCCTGCATTTTGTAATGTATGAATAATTCGGTTTGCATTTGCCGGCATCGTAATCTTCATCTATATCAACTCCCTTGCGCCTATGTCAAAAAATATCTTCATTATTATAGCACGACAAAAAAGAAAAAGGCAATGCAACCACTGGTATACATTCCCTTTCTCATTCACAAGCCTAAACATCTTTTTGTTCGGCCAGATATCTTTATGACTGCTCCATACGAAGCTTTGCTCCCATTGCCCATTTTGACATGCTCTTGCGATAGAGTAATCTTCGAATCACGTGTCCAAGCACAATGCCAATTACCACTTCTACAAGGAAGATAACCACACCTAAAGCTGACTTACCGGCCAATACCTCATCAAAGGCTGCGGTAAATGCACTCCCTGCAATATTCATCACAGAGAAAAAGGACACAAGGAAAATTAACATTCCAACCCACATCATCTTAAAGGACATACACATATAGCAGTACAAAATGATGACCATCCAACCACCAATCACCAGATTCGTCTCCATGGAAGGTCCCTCTGGCGACAAGTTTCTAGTCAAAAATGCTGTAATAATTGTAGCTACTGACGCAATAATTCCACCCATGACATTTAAAATATCAATATAGCGAAGTTCTACTTTTCTACGCTTCGGTGATGCCCCTACAAAGTCTGAATAAATAGCCATATACATAGATTGCACCACAAATAAAATCGCCAAGAAGAAATACACCACGCTAAGCGAAAACGCTTCATGACCGATTACAGAAAATGCAATTCCTAGCAGAAAAAAGAACACCGCACAGACGATATTCGTCTTAATCTGATAACCATATTTAAGTAACTTAAAGCAATTCTTTATATCCTTCATCATAGAAGCTCTCCCTCACTTTCTTTACCAACACTTTACGACTAATCACCATAATAATCATCAACAAAACTGCAGACACTCCAACAGATATTATTGATGCAAATTCTACCGCCGCCATGGAAAGCGGACAGGCAAGCGCTGACATCACATATAAGATCAACAAATTCACCAACACATTTTTAGACCTACGTGTAATAAGCATTCCTAATTCCACAAAAAACACTGCAAACACACCGCACTGCAAATAAATCAGCACCGATGGGTGACTTACCACCTTCCCATTAATTTCTAAGATACATTCTCCTGCATCTTTCTCAAAAGCAATCCTGGTAGCGACATACAAACCAGTCATAACGAATCCTGTCGTCCATATTCTTCGTATGCCATCTACAAGAAATGCTTGCTGCAATAAATGCACACCCTTAGCAGAAGATTTCACATATTCCAACGCCTTATAATCCTTTGCACCGATTCCATGGAACATATAGGTATCCATGAGATACTCTATGGTAATCACACCTGCAGTGCTAAGCATCAAACTCATCACCATACCCGTCAACAAGAACATTTTTAAAAATAAAGAACATAACGCTATGACAATAATCGGATACAAAATATA
>JAGAQX010000079.1 GCA_017622535.1 Lachnospiraceae bacterium
CCTGGATTATTCATAGCAAGCTTACAATCCTCTGGACCAACATACTCATAATTATCCTTTGCCTTTTCGCAGGTTCCAGCACATTTCACATAAGCTACCATCCGTACCGCATCACCAGCATCAACGCCCATAATCTTACCAATCGCCTGTGCACAAGTTTCTCCACCAACTGGACATGCATTCACCGGAGCTTCTCCTTTTGCAATCGCTGACGCCAATCCATCACATCCTGGAAAACCACATCCACCACAATTATTACCAGGCAGACACTCTCTTACGGCAATCTCTTTCTCGTCAACTTCAACCTCAAATTTCTCTCCAGCGATACCAAGAAGGATTCCAATTACAATACCCGTACCACCAACCATCGCCATTGCGATTAAAATAGATGTTATACTCATATGCTACTCCTCCTCACTTGATCAAGCCTGAAAATCCAAAGAAAGCCATTGCCATCAATCCTGCTGTAACTAAAACAATTGGGGTTCCTTTAAAAGATTCCGGAATATCGTTATATTCAATTTTCTCACGAATACCAGCCATAATCACAATCGCTATTGTAAAACCAACCGCAGTACCAAATCCATTTATTACCGATGTAATAAAATTATAAGATTTCTGCACATTAATCAACGCAACACCCAGTACAGCACAGTTGGTAGTAATCAATGGAAGATACACACCCAGGGCTGAATACAAGGAGGGTACCATTTTCTTTAAAAACATCTCAACAAACTGTACCAAAGCCGCTATCACTAAAATAAAAACAATTGTTTGTAAATATGTAATATCAAGCTTTTCTAAAATAAATGAATAAATGAGACTTGTAACCGCAGAGGCAATGGTAATAACAAAAATCACCGCACCGCCCATTCCTGCAGCAGTATCCACTTTTTTGGATACACCGATAAACGGACACAAGCCTAAGAACTGACTAAGTACAACATTGTTAACCAATGCCGCACCAATTGCAATCAATAACAAATTCATTTCTTACGCCTCCTTTTCAATGTACGATTTAACTTCGCAGTCTCTCTCTTTGCCATTATCAACTTTCTTTTTTCCATACGACGTTGTTTTCGTTCTAATTGTCTTTTTAACAAACCTAATCTCAAACGTTGTCGCAAGCGAAGTCTGCGTACACGTATGCGTCTTTTTCGTTCCACTCTCTTTAAAAAACGACGACGTTTCTTAAGAGAACGAAATCTACGTTTTAAAACATTTGTATCTTCAACAGGAGTCATTATTTTTCCTCCTTTTCACGCTTAATACTTTCTGCAGTAAATGCTTTTCCTCCACAAAGAGTATTCGTACAAGTCGAACAATTACCTTCCTTCTCACAAGTTATGATTGATGCTCCCTCTTTTTTTGCTTTTTCAATACGGACTTTGTTCTGAATAGCAGTCAAGGCAGCCAGAACAAAGAATGCACCAGGCGCAAGGATCAAAATAGTCAACGGTTCATAACTCTTTGGCATCAAAGAAAAACCGAAAATCGTTCCGTTACCAAACAACTCTCTGAAAATACCGATAGCAGTTAAGCCAACTGTAAATCCTAATCCCATTCCAATACCATCAAACATGGAAAGCCATACATTATTCTTTGACGCATAGCTCTCCGCTCGTCCTAAAATAATACAATTCACAACGATCAAAGGAATATAGATTCCCAGGCTTGCATATAAAGAAGGAACAAACCCTTGCAATAAAAACTGCACAATCGTAACAAAGGATGCAACAATTACAATATATGCTGGAATACGCACCTTGTCTGGAATCACTTTACGAAGCGCAGAAATCATCATGTTACTTAAAATCAAAATCACTGTAGTAGTTAATCCCATACCTATACCATTAATTGCAGATGTAGTTACCGCCATAGTCGGACACATACCCAGCATCTGCACAAAGGTAGGGTTCTCTGTGATGATTCCACATTTCAAACGTTCTGTTGTCTTACTCATTCTCCTACCTCCTATTCTAATGTACTTATATAATAAAGACCCGCATTCACACCATTGACTACCGCATTGGTAGTAATAGTCGCACCCGAAATTGCATCTACCTCACCATCTGCAGAAGCACCATTCTTTGTATATTGGAAACTCTCTACGTTCTTGTTTGCAAACTGCTTCATAAAATCTTCTTCCGCCGCCTTCATACCAAGACCTGCAGTCTCTGAAATTGACAAAAAGGAAATCCCATTCACGGTTCCATCCAATTTAACACCCATTGCAAATTGAATATCTCCGCCATATCCTTCATGGTCCGTCACAGTTAAAACATAACCCGCAGCATTGCCATCTTTATCCAAAACCTTCATTGCTTCATTCACTGTCGCATCATATCCATTATCTGCGAGCTTAGATTCTACATTTACAACATCCAATTTAATCGCCTCAAAGGATTGGGCATCTGCAAAAACTGCCTTATAAGCCTCTTCCTTGGCACGTTGCTGCTCTGCCGCAATTGGCTCCTTAGTTATCTCATAAACAACACCTAGCAACAAACCTGCTATAAGAGTAATCACCATCAAAGAAATTGTATTCTTAATACTTTCACTACTCATGCTTTACTGCCCCCTTTCCAAAGGATTTTGGAACAGTAACACGTTCAATCAACGGTACCAAAAGATTACCAATAATAATCGCATAGGATACTCCTTCTGCCGAACCACCATATATGCGAAACAAAAAGGTCAACAAACCAAGCAATAATCCAAAGATTATTCGTCCCATTGGTGTAATTGGTGAAGTAACATAGTCTGTTGCCATAAAAAATGCACCAAGCATCAAACCGCCACCAAAAAGATGTGCTAATAAAAATGTTAAATCAAATCCTCTATCCATTGCCAATGAGTAAATCACAATGAAAATAGCAAATGAACCAATATAAAATATTGGAATTTTAAAATCAATCACTTTTGTGACAATTAAGAATAATCCTCCAAAAATCAAAGCAATTGCTGAAGTTTCACCAATTGTTCCCGGAATAGTTCCAATAGCCATAGACAACACATCTACACTCTCTCCAGCCTTCAGTTCCGCCAATGGTGTAGCTGTTGTAACTGCATCATAGGTAAATGTAGTCATTCTTCCTGTAAAGGAAATCAATAAGAAGCATCTAGCTCCTAGTGCTGGATTCATAAAATTCTGACCCAAACCACCAAACAATTGTTTCACCACAATAATTGCAAAGAAACTACCAATAATTGGTAACCAAAAAGGTACATCTGGAGGTAAATTCAGCGCTAACAACAATCCGGTTAAAACTGCTGATAAATCCTTAATCGTCACCTTAAGACCAAACATCTTCTGATATCCTGCCTCAAAAACAACACAGCTTAGTACCGTAATTATAATTGTAACCAAAGCATCTATACCAAAATTATATACACCAAAAATTGTGGCAGGCATTAAGGCAACAATAACCTTACCCATAATATTGGTAGTTGTCTCCTTATCTCGAATATGCGGAGACGAAGAAATTTTCATTGTATAATCCAAAATGTCCACCTCCTTATTTCTTTCTATTTGCTAAAACCTGTTTACGAGTTCCGGCAATAATCTGTGTCAAATGACGCTTAGCTGGACATACAAAGGAACAACAACCACATTCACAGCATTCCATTCCATCATATTTCAAAAATCCGTCAATATCTCCATGCTCCGCTAAGGTTGCCAATTGATTTGGCATCACTCTTCCCGGACACACCTCTACGCATCGCCCGCAACGAATACAATTTGAAGGCTCTACAGCAGAAACTATGTCTTCTCTAAAACACAACAACGCAGAAGAACCCTTTACCATAGGAACATCCAAAGTAAACATTGCCTTACCCATCATTGGACCTCCGGAAATAATCTTGCCAGGATCTTCAATATTGAATCCGCCAACTGCATCAATTAATTCCTGTGCATTTGTACCCAAACGCACATTGAAGTTCGCAGTATCCTTCACCGCATCTCCAGTTACCGTCACAATGCGTTCATATAACGGTCTACCTTCAATAATTGCATTGTAAATTGCAACAATGGTATCAATGTTGTGCACGATACATCCTGCATCTGCTGGTAACATAGATGAATTAATCTGTCTGCCAGTATTTGCATAAATAAGCTGACGCTCTGCTCCCTGTGGATACTTTGTCTTCACTGCATTCACAGTAATATTCTCCATATCTTTTGTCAGCTCACGTAATTTCTTAATAGCATCTGGTTTATTATCCTCAATAGCAATAATACCCTTTGCATTATCAAACAAATTCACAACTATCTGCAAACCAGTAACAATCTTCTCTGGAACCTCTAACATCCTTCTATAATCCGAGGTTAAATACGGTTCACATTCTGCACCGTTGACAATAATGGTATCTATGGCATCTTCATTCTTGGGTGAAAGCTTGACATGCGTTGGGAAGCCTGCACCACCCATGCCAACAATACCAGCCTCTTTAATCGCCTCTTTTACATCCTCACGATACATCTCATCTAACGGTTTAATATTCTTAGAGAAATCCAACTCTTCAAACAAACCATCATTCTCAATCACAATAGAATTCACCTTATTACCTGATACTGTCATTCGTGGTTCAATTGTCTTAACCGTTCCAGACACACCAGAGTGAATATTCGCGGATACAAATCCACCCGCTTCTGCAATCTTCTGCCCCACCAAAACTTTATCGCCCTTTTTTACAATTGGATTAGCTGGCGCACCAATATGCTGGGATAATGGGTATACCGCATCCCCCTTCGGTAGATAAACAGTGATTGCCTTGTCTTTGGAAAGCTCTTTCCCATCATATGGATGGATACCTCCCGAAAATGTTAATAAACCCATGTGCATTACCTCACTATCATCATGCTTACATCATCTACAGTCAACACGCCACTATATATTGACCGCATAACTACGATAATTATACAACATTTAGCAATTTTTTACTAGTTGCTTTTCACATGAAATAAAAAAGACCAGCCTCCTAATACATACTTTCCATATGGAAAGCATTACAAGAATGCTAGTCTTATGAATTCATTTTATTAAATCTTTTCAATAGTAGAAACGCAAGATATCCAACCAATAATCCACTTATAGCTCCTGATATGCATAGCACCAGTAGGTAGTATAATATATGTACATTTTCCATAACAAAAACTGCAACTATAATTTGTCCGAGATTGTGACAAATTGCTCCTGTTATGCTAACACCAACCAATGAAAAATGAGGAAAATGTTTCAAAATACTCATAATTATAATGCAACAAAAACCTCCCGCCAAGCTATAAATAATCCCTGACACTCCCGAAAACAAAAAACCTGCCAATAAAACCCTCACCGTCATGAACATCATGACATTCTTCCAATTTGTCCGATATAATAGCAAAATGGTAACAATATTCGCAAGACCAATCTTAACCCCTGGCACCGCAACAAACACCGGAATCAAAGACTCAAAATAAGAAAACACTAATGCTAGCGCCAACAACATACCTAACTCAGTTATTCGTACCGTCTTCATAATTCCACCAGCCTAATTATCAATTTCATTAGCTATATTACCCTCAATCTCAACAAAA
>JAGAQX010000080.1 GCA_017622535.1 Lachnospiraceae bacterium
GCATTTAAGAATCGTATGAGTTTGACAAAGGCAATTATTATTGTATCGTTGCTGTTTGGTGTGAGTCATATGAGTATGATTAAGATACTTCCAACTGCTGTACTTGGTGCGGTGTTAGCGTATACGATTCACAAATCGGAGTGTATTGTTACATCCTCTCTCATTCACTTTGCAAACAACGCCTTGGCAGTCGTTACGATGTTCTATGGCACAGAGATTGCATTCTTGAATGATGAGGCAATGACCATTCCAATTATGGTGACGATGGGTGTAATAGCTGCAGTCGGTATTCCGATTGGTGCCTTGATATTGAAAGGTAAGAAAGTGGAAGCTGTCAAGGATACGGAAAATGCTTGATGAAATGATATAACTATGTGAAAGCTGTCAGTGTAAACTGGCAGCTTTTTTAATGAATAGAAGAAAATAGACTAAAACAGGAGATAAGTGTATTGATTTCTGTGTTTTAAAAGCGTAATATGGATTACATAGAAAGAGGGGAATTCAATGTTAAAAAAGAGAATTTTATCATCACATTTTATGTGTGTTTTATATAGTATTTTTTTAATCTTTGTATGTTCATTTATACTTGTGATACCGGTAAGTGCAGAGTCTGTTTTACAGCTACAAACACAGATTGCAGATTATCGCAGTGTGCTCTTACAGTGGGAATCAGAACAGATGGATTCATCATTTTATCTATATAGAAGTTTTGATGGAAGTAATTATACTATGATGGCTAGTTTGTCGGGACAAGCTGGAACGGTGAAATGTTATGACCATGATGTTAAGATGGGTAAAACCTATTATTACAAAATTGTACAAATGGAACATGATAAGGTGGTAGGTGAAAGTGAAGCAGAAAAGGTAAAGGTGGTGCTTCCAACACCTACCGATTTTAAAACAAAAGTAATTAAAAAGACGAGGGTGCAGCTGACTTGGAATAAAGTGCAGAATGCATACTCCTACACCATATACCGAAGTACCAAAAGTAGTGGTGGTTTTCAGAAGATTGCAACAATTAAAGGTGCTCGATATATTGATTATGACGTATCCCGAGGAACAACCTACTATTACAAAATTGTAGCCAATCACAAAAAGAAAAAGAATTGGCAGAGTCAGAAAAGTTCTGTGGTGAGTGCACATTTAAAGATGGTAGCACCGGCAGTGGTAGGAAGTTATGCGAAGAATAAGATTAAGTTAACCTGGACGAAGGTAAAGGGTGCGGATTCTTATTATGTCTATAAAGAGAATAATAATGGCAAATTTGAACTTGTGAAAAAGACTTCGAAGCTTTATTACAAGGATGGAAATGTGAAAAAGGGTAAGTCTTATACATATAAGGTATTGGCGATTGATAAGGTGAATGGAAGTGTAGTGAAAGGAGATGCATGTTTACCATATACAATCAAAGCTGTGGATATTGATCCGAATCAGAAAATGGTTGCACTCACCTATGACGATGGTCCAGGAATATATACGGAAGATATTGTGAATTGTTTAAAGGCAAATCAAGCAAAGGCAACATTTTTTGTTTTAGGTTGTAATGTAGATTCTCACAAAAAAGCGCTTGTGGCTGCAGATAAGATTGGTTGTGAGATAGGGAACCATACGTATGGACATCCGATGTTGAGTAGACTTTCAGAGGAAGCGATTCGGAAAGAGATAACCCAAACGGATAAGAAAATCGAAAATGCGATTGGTAAGAAAGCAACTATTATGAGACCACCAGGAGGGGATTATAATAATATGGTTGCCAAAACAGTAGGCAAGCCGATTATCATGTGGTCAATCGATACAAGAGATTGGGAACATCGTAATTCTAGCCGCGTGTATAGTAGTGTGATGAATAATGTGAAGGATGGTGATATTATTCTCATGCATGATATTCACAAGGCTACTCGGGATGCGAGTATGACCTTGATTCCGCGTCTGCGTCGGGAAGGGTATCAGTTAGTAACGGTTAGTGAGTTGGCGCAGTATCGTGGCTATTCTTTAGAGAAGGGTAAGGTATATCATAGGCTAGGAAGAAAGGCAACTAAGAACAACTAAAAAGCTACAAAGCGAGCAGTGTCGAATAAATGATAGACTTTTGTTTGGAAACTATTACTAGACAAGAGTCTATTATTTTGTTAGTATAGAAAAAAATGCAAAGGAGAACGTGATATGGCAGAGGATAGAAGAGTTCGTAAGACTAAAAAAGCGATTCATGAAGTCTTTTGCGAATTGGCAAAGGATAAGAAATTAAATGAAATTACAATTAAAGAGTTGTGTTCCATGGCGGATATTAACAAGAGTACCTTTTATTTGCATTATAGAGATATTTATGATTTGGCCAATTCCATTCAGACTGCATTTATACAGGATGTCTGTGATATCATTAATGAATATACATATGATGTGATAATTGGAAAAGCACCGGAGATTTGGAAGCGTGTAGCAGAGAAATATTTTAAGGATACCAATGATTTCGGAATGCTAATGCAAAGACCAGGTATGAGTGTGATGGCACAGGAGCTTGAACGTTGCGCCATTGATACCATTATGAATAAGTTTGTGGCTGCAGGTATGAAGAAGGATTCGGCAGATTATTTTCATCATCATTTATATGTAACATTTATTATCAATGGATATATCGGTGTATTAAAGGAGTTCAATGTGTCAGATATGGCGGATGCGATGGATGAGGTTTCAAAACGTCTTAGCACTGGTTTTGTGGTAGAGATTGAATAGTAAGAGCAATAGTGATAATTTGAACAAATATGGAAATGGAAGTTTATGTTTGCTGATTTATATAAAGGGGTGAAATGGTTGGATATCCAAGTTAGACATTTTTCTTTTGAATCTAAATACGACGATGTGAAGGTTTATGGAGTGTGTATGATACCGGACAATCCCATTGGTATTGTACTAATGGTTCATGGAATGTGTGAACATAAGGGACGTTTTCTTCATATGATGCGTAGCCTTTCGGAGCGAGGATATATTACGTTGATGCATGACTGCAGAGGACATGGAGAAAGTGTAAAGAAAAAGGAAGATATTGGCTATTGTTATGCCTCTAAAGAAGTTGGTTATGTAGCAGATATACATAAGATATCGCAGCAAATCAAGAAGGAGTATCCGAACCTACCTTTGTTTTTATATGGGCATAGTATGGGGTCTTTAGCTGCAAGAGTATTTTTGAGGAATCATGATGATGAGATTGATGGATTGATTGTAGCGGGATGTCCGGCTTATAATTCGCTAGTTCCGGTCGGTTTATGGGGATTAAAACTGTTACGTCAAATAAAAGGTGAAGGATATCGCTCGATGCTTTCTCAGAAAGTTGTATTGGGGAGCTTTGAAAATCGATTCAAACATGAAAAAAGACCGTATGCATGGTTGGCTGCAAAGGAATCCGTGGCGGCGGAATTTCAAAAGGATGAATTGTGTATGTTCACATACACGGTCAATGGATTTGAAACCTTGTTACATTTGATGTATGTCACATATAAAGCGATTGGTTATCAGGTTGAGAATCCGGATTTGCCAATTTTGTTCATTTCGGGTATGGATGATCCGTGTTATACAAATGAGCGAGGATGGCAACAGGCAATTGAACGTATGCAACAATTAGGGTACCATGATATACAGGACATACGTTATGAAGGTATGAGGCATGAGATTCATAATGAGGAAGACAATGAAAGAGTGTTTTCGGATATTGATACATTTTGTAGACGTATTATTGGAAAATAAAGGTGTTATCAGGTACGTATTTCGAATATTATGGTTTGCGTTGTATGGTTCTATTTGTTGTAAAATATTGTAAGTAATATGGCGATTTTGCTTGCAAATATTGTCGATTTCGGCTATAATATTTACATAATGTAGTTGATGATAAGGGGAAGTGATACTTATGGAGATTAATGGATTAGGTATGTCCACTACTGTACTGTCGAATTCAAGTCCACAGTCAGCAGTTGGTTTAATGATGTTGAATAAGGCGTTGGATACGGATCAGGCGAATGGAGATCTTATGACGAAGATGTTAGAACGATCTGTGAATCCGATGGTTGGTCAGAATATAGATATTCGTTTGTAAGATTGAAGCACACCACTTTTAGTGGTGTGTTTTTGTGTTATAACATCTGTCAAGCGGTCACAGGCTGAACAAGCTTGCTTGTGGGACTACCACTATTTCTCATGCTTGCTTAGTTGACAATAAAAATCGGCTTTGCTATAATTTTAATATCTTTGAGCATATGTTGATGAGATGTAATGATCAAGCTTTTTGGTTGATATAGAATACAGATTATAGAATATTAGGAATAGGAGGATGACTTGTGAAGAAGAAATCATTAATTTGTGTTGTATTTGCTTTGTCGGGTGCAATAAGTATGCTGGCACCATCATTTGTAAGTAATGCAGAGATATTAGATGATTCAAATGTAGGTATTACTTATGCATTGGAAGAGTATTTGAATAGTATAAAGGTAAAAGAATTAAAAGAGTCTGAGGTTATGGGTGAGAAGGAACCTACCTGTAAGTATCCAGAATTTGAAGGCAAGTGTCTTGCTTACGTAGAAGAAGCTGTAAATGTACGTAAGGAACCAGATGAGGAAGCTGAGCGTGTGGGAAGTTTGCCAGTACATGGTATTGCATTAGTAGTTGAGAAAGGTGATACATGGACTTTAATTGAATCTGGTATTACAATGGGTTATGTACGCAATGATTATCTGTTGTTTGGTGATGCAGCAGGAGCATATGCAGAAGCAACCTGTCCGCAAAAAGCAAAGGTTAATACGACCACTCTTTATGTTCGTGAAGAGCAGGATGAGAATAGTAATTGCGTGACTATGATTCCAGAAGGAGAATCCTATGAGGTTATTGAAGCAGATGCCGGTAACGGTTGGACGCATATCCGTGTGGATTCTGATATTGATGGATATGTGTCTTCTGATTATGTAGATGTGTCTTATGGATTTTCTTATGCGTTATCGGTTGCAGAGGAAGAGGAGATTCGAAGACAACAGGAAGAAGCTGAGAAGAAGCGTCTTGCAGAGATGACAAGTACCAAGCGTATGAACGTGGTTATGTATGCATTGCAGTTTGTTGGTAACCCTTATGTATATGGTGGTACAAGCTTGACAAATGGTACAGACTGTTCTGGATTTACAATGAGTGTGTATGCGCATTTTGGATATTATATTCCAAGAACAGCGGCAGCACAGATGCAAGGATTATCTAGTGTAGATTTGAATTCTATTCAGCCAGGTGATTTGTTGTTCTATCGTGACAGTTCTGGTGGCATTGGTCATGTGACGATGTACATCGGTGGTGGACAGGTGGTACATGCTAGTAGTAGTACAACAGGTATTATTATTTCGAGTGTTGGTTACCGTACGCCATGTGGAGCGGCACGAGTTATTTGGGATTAATAACCAATATAGATAAAAGCAAAAATATCCGTTTTGATATATGATATCAAAACGGATATTTTTGTTTGCTTTAATGTATCTCTATTTACTTCCTGTTGAACCAAAACCGCCTGCTCCACGAACGGTATCACTTAATTCTGAGGTTTCCTCAAACACAGCAGTTAAATATGGTGTAATGACAAGCTGTGCAATTCGCTCCTGAGGCTCAATGCTTGCATCGACGTTGCTGTGGTTGTGAAGAGCAACCATAACCTCGCCACGATAGTCAGCATCGATGACACCAACTTTATTGGCAGGTGCTAAGCCCTTTTTTGAAGCCAAACCGCTTCTTGCATATATCAATCCTGCATATCCTGCTGGGATTTCCATTGCAAGACCTGTTTTGATTAATTTTGTTTCTCCCGGGGCAATGCTTACAGGTTCATCAATACATGCGTATAGGTCTGCACCGGCAGCATATTCAGAGCCGTAAGTTGGGATAACTGCATTTTCATTTAGTTTCTTAATAGGTACATTCGCTGATAACATATTTATTTCCTTTCTTTTTTATATAAAATCTTTGCTGTCATCCCATAGAATAACTTCATTTGCCATTAGGGAATCAGCTACTTTGATTAGTCTTTGGTTTTCAGAACCACGAAATCTCAAGGATAAATTTTTCTTAGCTTCTACAAATTCACCATCTACTAGAACATCGATGTAGGAGAGCATTTCACTGGTTTCAGGCCACTTACTAACCATGTCTCCTAATATATCCTTTTCGAAATCGTATCCTGTAAAACACCAGATATCTTTGTTTGGGAAACGTGATTTCATTTCCTTTAAAAGAGGTAATACGCCTTGTTGATTTACGTATTCGAAGGGTTCTCCTCCAAGTAGAGTAAATCCGTGAATATAGGATGGTTGCATTGCCTCTAGAATATCGTTCATAACTTCGCTGTCAAATGGTTTGCCAAAGTTGAAATCCCATGTTTCAGGGTTGAAACATCCAGGACAGTGGTGTGTACAGCCACTGACAAAAAGGCTTACTCGGACGCCTGGACCATTGGCGACATCGTATTTTTTGATTGTTGCGTAATTCATAATGCACTCCTTTGTTGTATGACAATGTGTTGCGGTAGTAGATTAGAAAAATAGAACGGAGATTTTAGAGGAATCTCCGTTTTATTTTTAGTATAATAATCACTTTACTTCGTATTTATCGATGAAAGATACGGTGTTAGTGATGTATAGTTGATTTTTTACACCCAAAAATAATTACAGATGTAATACTCTGGCTTTGATCTCTTTTGTTTTACCAACATTCCAGAAATTTTCACCTAAATATCCACAAGTTCTTCTTGTAACGTTCATCTTAGCGTGATCCTTGTTTTTACATTGTGGACATTCCCATTCGTTATCATCGTTGATGAGAATCTCACCGTCATAGCCACATACATGGCAATAATCAGACTTTGTATTAAACTCTGCATATTGAATGTTATCATAAATGAAACGTACAACCTCTGCTAATGCGTCTAAGTTGTTGCGCATATTTGGTATCTCTACATATGAGATTGCTCCGCCAGAAGAAATCTTCTGGAATTGACTCTCGAAACGGAACTTGCTAAATGCATCAATGCTTTCGCGAACATCGACATGATAAGAGTTTGTGTAATATCCCTTGTCAGTAACATCAGGAATACTTCCAAAACGCTCTAAATCAATTCTTGCAAAACGATAGCAAAGTGATTCGGCCGGACTGCCATATAAACCAAATCCAAGTCCGGTTTCTTCTTTCCATCTGTCCGTTGCAGCGCGAAGATGATTCATAACACGAAGTGCGAAATCCTGGCCTGCAACATCCGTATGACTGCATCCCTTCATTAACTTAGTGGTCTCATATAAACCGATATATCCAAGGGAAATGGTTGAATATCCGTTCAACAACAATTTGTCAATGGATTCTCCCTTTCCTAAACGTGCAATTGCACCGTATTGCCAATGTACTGGACTTACATCAGAGGTGATTCCCATAAGTGAATTATGTCTGCACATTAATGCTTCATAACAAAGCTCCAAACGCTCATCTAATAATGACCAGAAACGTTCCTCATCCCCTTCTGCAAGGATTCCAATTTGTGGAAGGTTCAAGCTTACTACACC
>JAGAQX010000081.1 GCA_017622535.1 Lachnospiraceae bacterium
AAAACCTATAGCTTATTAAAGTGCGCCTAAAACCAGCAGTTATTCACATTCCATATTAGAATTCGTGAGGAACACGAATTCTTCCTTGTTTTGCTTCAAAATTGCAAACGAACGTTAGTGAGTTTCGCAATTACCTAATATCATTATTAGTTCTTTTTCATAAAATCTTCATATAACGGAGACATATCACGAAGTCTCTGTACAATCTGCTTCACCTGCTCTACAACATAATCCATCTCTTCCATGGTGTTTTCATCACCCACAGTCAAACGAAGTGAACCATGCGCTATCTCATGTGGCAATCCAATTGCCAATAATACATGAGATGGGTCTAATGAGCCCGAGGTACATGCCGAACCAGAGGAAGCACAAATTCCTGCCATATCCAACATAATCAACAGTGACTCACCTTCGATAAACTGGAAGCTGATGTTCACATTATTCGGAAGTCTATTTGTACGATGTCCGTTGACTCTTACATAAGGAATCTCCTCCATAATGCGTTTGATTAAATAATCCCGCATTTCTGATTCCTTCTTACTTCTCTCCTCCATAGTATCAAAGGCAATCTCTACTGCCTTAGCCAAACCAACAATTCCAGTAACATTTTCTGTACCGGCACGTCTCGAACGCTCCTGTGCGCCACCATGGACAAAATTACGAAGCTTAAGTCCTGTACGAATATACAGAAAACCGATTCCCTTTGGACCATTTAGCTTGTGCCCACTTGCACTTAACATATCTATATGATACTCATCTACATCAATTGGTAACTGACCATATGCCTGCACCGCATCTGTATGGAATATAATTCCGTGCTCCTTCGCAATTTCACCAATCTCCTTAATTGGCTGTACTGTACCAATTTCGTTATTTGCAAACATAACTGAAATTAAAATTGTATCTGGTCGAATTGCCTGCTTCAACTGTTCTAGCTTAACCACACCATTTTCATCTACATCCAAATAAGTTACTTCAAAGCCCTGACCCTCTAGGTGTTTTGCTGTATGAAGAATTGCATGGTGTTCAATCTTCGTAGTAATAATGTGTTTACCCTTATTTGCATATGCCTCCGCTGTGGCCTTCAACGCCCAGTTATCAGACTCTGTACCACCTGCTGTAAAATAAATCTCATTACTCTTTGCATTCAAACTCTTGGCAACCTTCTCCCTACACTCTGTAATCACAGCCTTATTCTTCTGTGAAAAGGTATATACACTAGACGGATTACCAAACTGTTCTGTAAAATAAGGCAACATAGCCTCCACAACTTCCGGTCTTGCAGGTGTTGTCGCTGCATGATCTAAATAGATAAAACGCTTTTCTTCCATATGATTTTCCATACGATTTCCCATAAAATCTTCCTCTTTTCTATCATCAAATTCTATATTATTATGTGATACTTTCACGTAATAGTCATTCTTATCATATATATACTATACAATTAACGCTAAATCTCACAATTACTTAGCTCTTTGTCAGCACTCATACGAATCTTTCTATTATCCTCAACAAGCTCACTTAAATGAATACCATCCACTGCCTCTTGAATACTATCATTAATCCGTTTCCAAACATTCTTCGTTACACAGCAATCACTACCAGAACAACCACTATTGCCATCCAACTCTGAACATTTTACTGGTGTTAAATCACCTTCTAAGGCACGTAGGATATCTCCCACACTAATTTCACTGCTATTCTTTGCTAACACGTAACCGCCTTGCGCACCACGAATACTCTTAATTAAACCTGCTTTCTTTAGCTTCGCCATTAATTGTTCTAAGTAACTATCCGATATCGACTGCCTCGCTGCAATATTGGCTATAGATTGCGGCATCTCTTCTGAATAATCTGCTAAATCAATCATTGCTCGTAGTCCATATCGCCCTTTTGTAGACAATTTCATTCATATCACCTCAATTCCCACTAAATTAGTCGGATATATCACTGCTAATATATCAGTGTTTCCCTATCATGTCAAGTCTATGCAGCCCAAAACCATCTTTTTAGGGGTATATTTTTCCAAACAAATCATATACATACTTTAGCAATAATTAAACGGAGATGCTCATGAAACTTCCAACAGTCCTTCATTCATTAAAACAACAGCTCACAAATAATCTTGTAATCAAAGGCACTCTTATTTTAACTGTTGCAGGCTTCTCGACACGCTTAATTGGGTTTTATAATAGAATATTCTTATCCGGATTAATCGGTGCTACACAAATGGGTGTCTACCAACTCATCCTTCCTCTTTATATGGTCGCATTTGCTCTTACCAATTACGGAAATGAATTAGCTTTGACCAAGCTAGTATCAGAGTACAAAGGGCGTAGGGATTATGCTTCGGTTCAAGCATTTTTTCGAGTTTGCTTTTCCTGTAATCTTGCACTTGGCTTAATTACTTCTTTTATTTTATATCATTATGCAGATTGGATCTGCGTCCATATATTAAACGCACCGGAATGTGTTCCATGTATACAAGTTATCTGCTTTGGTGTACCATTTATGTCCATGAAGGGCGCAATCCATGGTTATTTTTTAGGGTTGGAAAAATCTAGTATTCACGGTATATCTGACTTTATCGAACAATCCTTCAAGGTATTGAGCCTTTTCTTAATTTCGCATTATATTTGCATCCGCAATAATTATGATGCCACCTTTGCATTATGGGGTGTTGTAATCGGTGATTTTGTTGCATGCATATTCTCAATCATCGCACTCTTTCACCATAAAATTAAAAACAAAGCATTATATCAAACAAAACAAGCTCCTATTTATCCAAGACAAACCTTACACCTCTTTTTCAAAAACTCTGTTCCGCTCACAACCAATCGTTTGGCTTTGACTGTATTGCAGAGTATCGAATCCATCATGATACCTACTCTTTTGCTCATATATTACAAAGATTCTTCCGCTAGTCTTGCACATTATGGGACCTTTACAGGAATGGCGTTTCCATTTATTATGTTTCCTTCTACGATCACTAACGCTCTTTCTACTATGCTTTTACCTGCTGTATCTTCTGCACAATCAACACTAAATCACAGCTATCTTACAAAGCTTTGCGAAAAGAGTATGCATTTTTGCTTAACTATCGGCTTCTTTTCCTTTATTACTTTCTACATATTTGGAAATGAAATCGGTGTATTGTTTTTTCAAAATAAAGAAGCCGGTATATACTTATACCAGCTTTCTTTCCTTTGTCCTCTTATCTATCTTGCTACCACCTTAGCAAGTGTATTAAATGGTCTTGGGCTTGCAACAGCAAATCTGCTATTTACAGGAATTGCAACTGTAATCCGAATAAGCTTCATCCAGCTTGCCATCCCAACACACGGAATGACTGGATACATTCTCGGACTCTTTGCAAGCTATCTGTTCCTGACTTTTGCCTGTCTGTATAAGGTTCAAAAGCAAATCACTTTTGAACTGCACTTCCTAGACAGTATTTTCCTACCTTGCTGTACCTTTACCATACTAGGCTCTATAAGCTACTATCTCTATCAAAAGATGTCTTTGCATATATCATTCAGTCAAGGTAATCAAATTATATTACTGATTACAACCATAATGTTATTTGGTATCATCAGTATTCCACCATTCCTTCAAACTATTTACAAAGCTCGCCAACAACCTCATTAATCACTTTTCCGTCTGCTTTGCCCTTTAACTCTGGCATAACATTTTTCATAATCATGCCTTTGTTCTTAGAAGCAACTACATCGGCAAACTTCTCTGTAATAAAGGCTTTTACTTCCTCTGCACTCATCATAGAAGGTGCATATCCATTAATCACATCATACCTTGCCTGGTATTCTTCTAATAAATCCGTTCTGTCAGCAGGACAGCTATCTAACTGCTCCTTTACCGTTTTTAATTCCTTAAGAATCACTCTGTCTACTAATTCCTCTTTGATATCCTCTCTGCATCCCTCATCAATTGCAACCTTCTTAATTGCAGAAATCAATGCAGAAATGGAATCCTTTCTCGCCTTATCTCTCGCCTTCATAGCTGCAACCATGTCTTTTTGTAACTGTTCAAATTGCATTTTTTATTCCTCACTTTCTTTTACTTTAAACTTCTTAACCTGATATTGGTGACTATTTGCAATCTCATTTTGATAGTCGGATGTAATACCAATTTGCTCTAAATATATTGCAATACTACTAAGCTCATTTCTAGCTTGTTCTAAAACCTTCTTCGCGGCATACAAATCAATCTTTAACCGAGCAAGTTCCTTTTCATCCTTCTCATCCAGCAAACGCCCCTCTAACAATCGTTTCACATGCTCTTCAATTTGCAAAACAATCTTATCGTATTCAAGTATGCTTACATTTACTTGTTCAATTCGTTGTTCCGACTTTCGAACTGCCAAGGACACTTCCTCACCCATATCACTGATAACAGCAGATTCATTGATAATCTTTTCCATCAAATCGCGAATCATAAACTGGGACTCATTCAGTGCTTCCACTGTCTTACCAAATTCATCATTTTCTACTTCTGTAATATCATCTGATACATTGTATTCCGATATTCTTCGAGCCATTAACTGTATTGATTTAAGCTTTGAAACAAAATAATTACTCATCCGAATCGAAATCCCAATTGCAATCATTATTGCAACAATCATGACAAGACAAATAATCCATACAATCTTATTGTAGATATCATAATTATCTTGATTTCTTTGTTCCGCATAATCAATGGCCATATTGACTGCTTCGTCTATCAATGCATTAGTTGTATCTTTAATTGGACTGAGCTCGTTCTGATACATGATTAACATCTGTTTTTCATCACATTCATCCGATTGTGAAAGGAGTTGATTTATTTGCTTATGAAATTCAAGAATACTTGCCCTTCCTTGTTCATAATGCTTTCGCTGTATATCAGAAACCTCTAACTTAGAATAATCATCCATCAGTTTGATATTATCCGCAATCAGTAAATCAATCTGTTTTTCACATTGTTCAGTATGTTCCCAATCTAATTCTACCATTAAATGAAAAGTACACATATCCAATTCCTTTAAATTCTCACTAATAGACTTGAGATATTGAACAGCTTTTAAATCGTTTTCGTAAATTGCTTTACCGCTATTATACACCCTTCTGACATAGAAAATGCCAATAAGACCAATTGCAATTAACAATATCACAATCAAAAGATAACTTATCAACATTCTACTTATAATGGTTCTTCCTGTTTTATTCCCCATGCTCTAATGCCCCCAGTCTGCAATCCATTGCATTACTCTCAAAACATATCATTCTACCATAATCTGTTCAAGGTAATCAGCTGTTAATCGTTCTACTAAACGGTCCTTCGGAACCGGCTTTGAAAAATGATAACCTTGCAGGTAATCTGCACCCATATTTATTACCATTTCTGCCATCTCGGCATCTTCAATTCCTTCCGCAACAACCTTCAAATCAATTGCCTTAAACATCGCAATCATATGCTTTAAAATTCTTCTAGATGAGACCTTCTTCATTGCTGCCCATACAATGTACTTGTCCAGTTTAACAATCGAAAACGGTAGGTCAACTAAATAATTTACATTGGAATATCCTGAACCATAATCATCCAAAGAAAATGTAATATCAGTAAGAGAAATTCGTGCCATATTTCTTGTGAGTAAATCATCTGAATAAGCAGCAGCGCTTTCGGTGATTTCAAGATTAATCATAGACGGTGGAACATTGTAACGTTCTAACACCCCCATAATATCCTGATAAATCGTATCTTGCATACATTGCACCGTAGATAAATTGACCTCGACAAAATCAATACCATTTTGCTTTAAATTATATTGTCTTATAAACTGACAAACCTCATTCAAGACTAACAATCCAATTTGAACAATCGTACCATTCTGTTCTGCAATCTTAATAAACTCCTCCGGCGATACATATCCATATCCATCTACCCGAAGTCTAGCAAGGGCTTCCATTGAATGAAAACATCGACTGTGAGCATCATAAATCGGCTGATAGTGAACCTCAAAACGTCCTGATTCAATGGCACTCATCAACGCCTGTTCAATCGCTGCTTTTTTCGACATATCATCCACAGCCTTCTCATCTACTTCAAAGAACTGGCCTTTTCCCATCTGCTTTGCCTGAAAAACCGCATACTCCATAGCATGAAACAAATCCTCTTCATCATGATGAATCGAATGAACTAGCCCAATACACGCACTCAAATCAATCATCTCATCATCTACATTGTACTTTCTGCTAATCAGCTTACGGATACGGTCCAGCTCTTTCGCACCTTCTGTTCGTTCTTCTATAACTACAACAAAGTTATCACCACCAAAGCGGAACACTGCAGACTCTGAATAATATTCTTGCAGATTATCCACCATAGTTCTCATGATCTGATTACCACCTTCTATTCCGACAGCTTCATTCACGAGCTTAAAATTATCTAAGGCAATAACAAATATCTGTACCGGCATTCTCTTTTCTCTAGATGCCTTCATGTAAAAAATCAGCGCCTCTCTATTCAGTGCACCAGTTGTTTGGTCAACATATTCTGTCATACTCTCATTCGTTATATAGATTGTAAATACCGATAACGCAGAACCGACGCCAGATAACATGTAATTTGGAAACACAAATTGGATAACCGTTGGCAACATAGCTACTACAACAATACCTACAATCAAAAACAATTGTTTGCGTTTCAGATAACGTCTAGAATAAAACATATATGCGATTGTAATTATCATATAAATAACTGCGTTCGCATACAAATATGCATGAAACGATCCATGCTGATATCCATTCTCATCAAAATAGAATATGTTCTTTATCCATACATTCAATAAAATATTCGCTACCCCTATCGCTGCTGGAAGAAATGCTAATCTCTTCCAATTCGAATGAATACTATGCACATCAACAACATTAAAATGTACATATACCATAAACAACGTCGGAATAATAAATTGCAGCGTCAAAAAAACAGAGTTCAACAGGTAATTAAGCCACAACGGAACTATCTCATAATATGTAACGGTGTAGCAAGTAATTACATCCAAACACAAATCCACAAATGTTACAACCAAATATGCACGGTATATCTTTGATTGAAAATTTCCTAAACTCTTTTTCATAGAGGAAATCACAATCAACAATAACATGAAAACTGCCGCACATATTTCATAATGTACTACATAATACATAAATATATATCCCCCAAACTATATCCAATGCCATTGCCGATAAATATACACACGAATACTTCATTATTATACAATAAAAACAGCAGGATGAAAACTGTTTCAGAGGAATTTGCTGAGAAATTGTCATATAAATTTTCATTGTATTTTTATACAAAAAAAACAAATATAAATCTAAAGATATCATCCAACCTCAAATCTATATAAAATTGTAATCAAAAAGAAACCACATTCAACGGAATATAGTTTCTTTATCTACTAAAAATCAAATTAGATACAACATTTTATCACTAAGTGTGTATATCTTTATTTTATAATACATACGGTGTAACCTGATATACGTAATAATTTAACCAATTAAAATACAAGGTATTCGCATGACATCTCCAAGATTTAATTGGTTTCTTATTTGGATCATTATCAGGATAATAATTACATGGAATATCTGGATTAATTCCTTTATCCATATCTCTCTTATATTCCTGATCCAAGGTAAGTGTATCATACTCTGGATGACCGGTAACAAAAATGTTCTTACCATCTTCTGCTATCACAAGATAAGGGCCTGTGACATCACTTTCGGAAACAATTTCAAGCTTATCATTGGCTACAATATCTTCTTTACTCACACCTGTATAACGGGACTGCGGAACATAGAAGGTATCATCAAATCCTCGTACCAGTGGTGTCTTTTTATGAATTGGATAATGCTCATAAATACCGGAAAGCTTCTTTGGCAAATCGAACTTGCGAACACCATAGCGATAATAGAGACCTGCCTGTGCACCCCAGCATATATGCAAGGTAGAGGTTACATTTTTCTCAGACCAATCCATAATCTCGGTTAACTCCTTCCAATACTCCACCTCTTCAAACTCCATTTTTTCTACAGGAGCCCCTGTAATAATCATTCCATCAAATCGACGATGCTTAATCTCCTCAAAGGTGGTATAAAAACGCTCTAAGTGCTTTAGTGCCACATTCTTAGACTCATAGCTTCCTGTTCGAATAAATGAGATATTTACCTGTAACGGAGTGTTAGCAAGGCTACGCAACAACTGTAGTTCTGTATCCTCCTTCAGTGGCATAAGATTTAAGATCACCACCTCCAAAGGACGAATATCCTGACTCATTGCACGGTCAGCATCCATCACAAATATGTTCTCTTCTTCTAATATTTTCTTAACTGGCAAATCATTATCAATACGAATTGGCATAATTCATCCTCTTTTCTTTTTCTAGTATTATACGAAAGTAATTTGAAAATCAGAATTACAATCTCTATGCTATTACGCAATTATCCTTCACAGAAATTACAAATTTATTGCATTACAGCATCAGCTATAACTCCCCTTTGGAAAGCTTTATAAAATCATCCTCTGAAAGAATTGGGATATTTAACTCCCTCGCTTTTTTGTTCTTGGAAGAATTGGAGGTCACATCATTATTAATCAAATAATCTGTGTTCTTTGAAACAGAACCCGTCACTTTTCCACCCAATTTCTCGATATAATCCTTCAACTCATTACGGTTTGCAAACCGTTCTACACTTCCAGTAACAACAAAAATCTTACCTTCAAGCGATTGCTCATCACTAAACTCTTCCACCTCAAAGGTAATCTCTGCAAGCAAATCCTTGACCACCTGCATTTGCACCTCATCATTGAAGTAATTATAGAGTCCCTGTGCTAACACATCACCGATTCCATCGATATTCGTAAGTTCTTCCACTGATGCGTTTACTATTGCTTCAAAATCCTGCTTGAAATGCGCCACAATGACTTTTGCATTCGCAAGACCGATACCACTAATCCCGAGACTATATATAAACTTTGCCATAGATACTTGTCTTGCTGCATCTACAGACTGAATCAAATTATTATAAGATTTCTCACCAAAACCATCCATGGTTATAATATCAGCACGATATTGCTCTAAATGAAACAAGTCTGGTAATCTCTTCAAGTAGCCTTTTTCAATAAACTTCTCTAAAGTTGCATCGGAAAGACCATCTATATTCATAGCATTTCGAGATACAAAATGAGAAAAACCTTTAATCTGCTTTGCACTGCACATTGGATTCATACAATACAATGACTGTACACCATTCGCATCCTGTAAGGTAGTCTCACCACCACACGCAGGACAATTTGCAGGTAATTCCAACGTATTACTTCTCGTCAAATTCTCTGCCACCTGTGGAATAATCATGTTAGCTTTATATACAGTAATCCGGTCACCTAAGCCCAAGGCTAACGCTCTCAAAATGCTTACATTGTGAAGGCTTGCACGGCTCACTGTCGTTCCTTCCAACTCCACAGATTCAAATATAGCCACTGGATTAATCAAGCCTGTTCTAGAAGGTGACCACTCCACCTCCAATAATGTTGTCTCAGCCAGTTCATCCGCCCACTTAAACGCAATAGCATCTCTTGGAAACTTAGCTGTTCTTCCCAAGCTCTTGCCATAAGCAATATCATCATAGGATAATACCAAACCATCGGATGGAATGTCATTATCTGGAATACGCATAGCAAAATCAGCTACCTGTTCCGCAATATTGGAAGCATTCACAAGAAAATGCTCCACCACATCGAATCCCTGATTTTTCAACCATTCAAAACGATTCATCATGGTATTATTAAAACCATATTCCGCAATTTGCTCCTCACTTAGCACATCTGCCACCATGGAAAATGCATAGAAATGTACATGACGCTTTGCAGTAATTTCATTGTTCAACTGTCTCACAGAGCCAGAGCATAAATTTCTAGGATTCTTATATTTCTCCTCAGCTTCTGTAATCTCATCATTCATTTTGTTAAAATCGGAGTATTTGATGACTGCCTCACCACGAATCACTAAATTTCCCTTATACGGAATTACCTTTGGTAAATTCACAAAGGTTTTGGCATTGTTGGTAATCACCTCTCCAATCTCACCATTTCCTCTGGTAACTGCATTGCGCAATTCTCCATTCTCATAGGTAAGTACTACTGTGAGTCCGTCTAATTTCCACGAAAGAACACCATCATGACTACCAAGCCAACTCACCAACGCTTCTACATCCTTTGTCTTATCCAAAGAAAGCATAGGGGAAGGATGTTGCTGTTTCTCTAATTCACTCAACACCTCATAACCAACATGAATAGTTGGACTATTGGCCAAAACAATTCCAGTCTCCGCTTCCAAATAAACCAGTTCATCATATAATTTATCATATTCCAAATTGGACATAATCTCGGTGTCATTTTGATAATATGCCTTTGCGGCTTCATTTAAAATGACTACCAATTCCTTCAATCGTTCTTTTTTGTCCATAGCAATTCCTCTTTTTCTTTGCTCAATCTATAATATATATTATTAGATAAACGAAACATATTCATTACATTCTAATAAATCAATTAGACTTTTTATCGTCTTGAATCATACACTTCAATTGTGCATATTCTTCCTCTGATACCTTGCGAATCTCTCCTGATTTCATATTATCCAACGTAATATTCATCACACGTATTCTGCGCAATCGCTTCACACGATATCCAAAATGTTCGCACATTCGACGAATCTGACGATTCAACCCTTGCGTTAAGATAATTGTAAAAGTAGTATCATTTTGTGGATACACCTTACATGGTTTTGTCACCACATAGCTATCTTTATCTGCATTATATATGCGCACCCCTTGGGACATCCCTTCCAAAAAATCATCCGTAATCGGCTTATTCACTGTTACCACATATTCCTTTTCATGTTGATTACGCGCCTTAGAAACCTCATTACACAAATCACCATCATTGGTTAAGAGCAACAATCCTTCTGAATCCTTATCCAGACGTCCAATATACTTCAAATCAGAATCTAATTCAAAGTTCAAAAAAATACTGGATTGATCCCCACGATGAGAGGTACATGCATAACCCGTAGGCTTATAAAAAGCAACTAGCTTAAAGGGCGATTCTTTGCGAATCACTTTGCCATTCACTGTCACCACATCTTTATCTGTAACACGCATTCCCATGTCTGCCGGAACACCATTTACCTTCACTTTACCTGCTGCAATCCATTCATCCGCTTTTCTTCTTGAACAAAATCCAGCAGAACTCAAATATTTGTTTAAACGTATACTATCACCTATACTGTCACTCATCTCTTCACCTTACACTATTAAAATCCACGTAACTCATCCGCTGTAGCAATTCCAGTCATCAAGGCATATTCTCTTCTCTCTGCATATAATTCTGCAAAAGTTGCATACTGGTAAGCAGTGACTGGATACATCACTAACATACTAGGAATGGTTAAAATGAAACATGAACATACCATGATCAACATCATTAATAAAGCTGCTAATATCACCCATCCAAGAAATGATAACTCCAATACAAAAATCTGCCATTTATGTCCTTCTGTCATTTTCTTACTAATCTCTCTCGCTCTTGCAGGGGTAATATCTGAATTCTCTGCCATAATATATGACATAAAATACAATTGATAATACTTAATCCAGCCAGGAATCACAAATAATAAACTCCAACCATACATCTGGATATTGGCGATAAACATAGACTTCACCGTTTTCATATATTTACCATTTGTAAATGCTGAAAACATATCAGTAAATTTGCCTTCTGCTTTACGATTCTTCATAAAAAAGTTACATACTCCCACACCAATTGGTGCAGACACAAAAGAACCGATCAAAAATTGAAAACATACAATAATAATATCTACCACAAATAAAATGATAAGAATCACTATAATGGCGCCACTTAACATTGTCATAAATTCTTGGTGTGAAATGCCACAAAAATCCAAAAACTCATTATAAAACGCTTTGATATTGTCCAAATCAGATTTGGAATCATCATATTTGTAGTCTAACTGTCCATCTACTCTGCCCTCTGCAGCATCATTGACACCTTTTTGTGCCTGTTTTAAGAGCTTCTCGGTTGAGGTATTCGAACTGTTCAAATTAACAGAACCTGATCCCCTCGTCATACCTGACCAATTACACCCCAAAATAGAACCTACTAACACAACAGCTAGAACAATCCAAAAGTTATGTTTTAAAGCTCGCTTTGCATTCTCTTTTAATAATCCACGATTAATCGGTTGCATCCTCTCGTCCTCCTAAGCAAAATAATCATCATTTGTAAAAATCTTTAATTTGATTCATGTTACGCAACAAACATTCATTTCATTTATATATGCACCTACAAGTTTACACACCCTACTATCATAACACGCACACACTTCTTTTTCAATTATTTAAAATAATAAAGTGATGATGATATTTTTGTCGTTTAAAAAAACTTTCGACTTGAAATAATTAAGTAAAAACACTATAATTATTATTTAAGTAAAGGGAGGTTTTGTTATGGATAGCATCGATAAAAAAATATTACATTTATTACAGGAGAATGCAAGATATCCTCTTAAATATCTTGCCAGCAAAGTATTTCTATCTTCTCCTGCCGTTTCAGCTAGAATTGAGCGTTTAGAAAACGCCAATATTATAACCGGTTACCATGCCAGTGTTGACCCTGTCATGCTTGATTACCACGTAACAGCATTTATTAATATGTCATTAGACCCAAAACAGAAACCAATTTTCTATCCATACATTGAGGCTTGTCCAAATGTATTGGAATGCAACTGTGTAACTGGCGCATATTCCATGCTAATCAAGGTAGCCTTTCGCAGTACCATGGAATTGGATTCTTTCATCGGTCAGCTTCAAAAATATGGCAAAACTGAAACACAAATTGTATTCTCCACACCAGTCAAACCACGCGGTATTGACGTGTATGCCACTGGTGTACCAGAGGATTGGGACGAGGAACAAGAATAATTAGGGCTGTTCAACATCATTACTATCAAACATCAAAAGGATGCATTTCGCAATTGAAATACATCCTTTTTTCATGCACACTTTTCTTTATAATCTCAAAAAATGCTAAAACTATTTATTCTTCTCCCTCTGTAGTATCCTCAGACGGCAAATAATCTGCTGCCGAATCTACTTCGATATCACGTTTACTTATAATATCAAAAAACTCCTGTAAAGACGGATCCTTCTTTTTCAATTTCTCATTCTCTTCATTTACTGAACGATAAATCTTCTGAATATCGCGATCACCCTTTACCTTCTCAATATATTCTTGAGTATCTAACGTCAAAGTTCCATTATTAACCAAGTATCCTCTTGCACCATTGACAATATACAATGTATTAATATTGTATGGTGATGAATTCACGCCAGCTAATGAAAGATTCGAAACAACAAAGGCAATATAACTACCTTCATCCAAACCAACCTTTGTATATACAGTAATGTTATCATATCCTGTTATGAATTCCGCCATCTTCTTAAGCATCTCATCACTCATATATTCAGAGCTATCGGTAACCATCTCCTGCAAAGCCACATTGTCACATGCCACAATGGCAGCAAAATACTCTTCAATAAAAGCATTCAGCTCTTCATCAGCATTCTTTTCATAAGGAACAATGGTATCATGTTCTTCATCTAACGCAATATCTTCGTCTAATACCGCTTCTTTCTCTTCCTGTGACAATTCATTATTACGGGAAAGCGGTGTATCCATAATCGCTGCACCTAACACACAGCAGAGCACAAACAAACTCCAACCCAACACTAATTTAAGTTTTGGACTAACCAATATCTTCTTTTCTTTTCCAACCGTAATTTCTGAACTCTTCAAATGAAAGTTATCATAAGAATCTGAAATGCGGTCAAATATATTCTTCTTCATGTTCCATCTCCATCTATTAACATCAAACTACTTATACATTTTCTATATTACCTGCATACGCTTTACTATTCTAACAAAAGGCTTATTAAAATGCAACAATCGTTTGCTATTTTACAAGATTTGTAGTATTATATTTCATGCGATTGCACCAGTAGCTCAACGGATAGAGCAATGGCCTCCGGAGCCATGTGAGGAAGTTCGACTCTTCTCTGGTGCAGATTAAGAAATCCTATAGTCCTTTTGTGGATTATAGGATTTCGTATTTAGGAGTATTTATGAACTATCACATTTATTGTAATGAAAAAAATATAAATACCAATCACATTCTTGCTATTGAGGAATTCAAAAAAAGATTGTCTGCTTACTGCGAGACAAACCTCCACGTTAATTCAACTCTAGTTCTACCAAAGGATATTCATGCTAAAAATCATCATTTCATTATAATACAAGCAGGTATATCCACATACTCATCAGAGCAATTTTCCTCTGAAATTAATGCATTGCAGATAAATGGTAAATCCACCATTCATGTTATCATTGGATATGATGACAATACTTGCTACGAACAAATTCACCAGTTTGAAAACTGTGACACTCCAATGTATATGTCTTTAAGTAATAGTGCACTTTCAAATGAAACTAAAACACTTTTATTCTATGAGCAGCTCTATCGCGCTTACACTATATTACAGGGAAAAACCTATCACAAATAAAGAAGTTCGCATCATGTGTATAGTATTGCAATATAATAAACTTTATCTCTTAGCGTATATTATTCCAATATTTCATAGCACATATTATTCAGAAATCACTCTATTGCACAATATGCTATCAATCATTCGTATTCTATAATATGTTATAGATTTCTTCACACAATACCATGCGCATCATTTGATGAGGAAATGTCATTTTAGAAAAGCTAAGCTTCAAGTTTGCACGTTTCTTCATCGTTTCTGGCAAACCTAAAGAACCACCTATCACATATACAATCTTTTGGTATCCATCCTCTTTCGCACAATCGATGTATTCCCTATGCTTTTTTGTTGTAATTTCTTTCCCTTCAATACAAAGCGCAATTACATAATCTTTGCTAGTTATCTTGTCAAACATACGCTTACATTCCTTCTCAATCAAGCCCTCTTTATTCTTATCCTTTAGATTATCCGGAATTTTTTCATCTGCCAATTCGTATATTTCTAAAGTATGACCCTTTTTACGAATCAATTCTGAATATTTCTTTATTTCATCCCGATAAAAAGCATCTTTAATTTTACCAACACACATAATCACACAAGTCATAAGCTTCCTCTATTCCAGTTATATAATGTTATTTTAATAATATAATTTTTAAATATTAGCCTAAAAGCATTGATTTTCAAGTATTGTTTTCAAAATGTTTTTTTCAATGTCATAATTTGTTCATATTTTTATTCTATATTATGTACATGGAAAACTTTTTCATATTTTTATTCTATATTATGTACATGGAAAACTTTTTCATATTTTTTCATTAATTCTCCCTATACTTATAAAAGAAGACCCCTTTATCGAGGGGTCTTTCGTTTTTGTCATCATTCCTCTGACATATTCTTCATTTTATCAAACTCTTGCAATATTTCATCGGATGGTTTCTTGGTAAGTAATGACACAATTATAATAAACGCCATACTAATTACAAATCCAAGTGCCAAAGAATACAATCCTGTTTTGGTTCCTAATGTAACACCACCTTCGAATATCGGCAAATAATCCCAAATAAGTACAGTTGCCGCTCCGGATACAATACCCGCTAGCGCACCTGGTAAATTCACTCTCTTCCAATACAATGATAACAAAATAATTGGTCCAAATGCAGAACCAAATCCTGCCCATGCATTTGAAACAAGTCCCATAACAGAACTATTCGGATTCAGTGCAATCATATATGCCAAAATCGCAACAACAACGACTGTGACACGACTAACAGTTAAAACTGTCTTTTCCTTCGCGTCTTTCTTAAAAATACCCTTAAACAAATCTTCAGCCACGGCTGATGCTGTAACTAAAAGCTGTGAATCAGCTGTGGACATAATCGCCGCAAGAACACCACAAAGGAATAATCCACCGATAAATGGCCAATGTAACTCGTTTACAAATAACTTAGTAATTAATTCAATAAATACATTTTCAGCAGAGATATCTGTTGTTTCACCTAAAATAGTCGGATAAAGGAATGCACGTCCTATAATACCAATTAACACAGCAAAGCTTAAGGACAATGCCACCCAGATAATTGCAATCACTTTTGATTTCTTAAGCTCTTTCTCATTTGATACTGCCATAAAACGAACTAAAATATGTGGCATACCACAATATCCAAAGCCCCATGCTAACTGTGAAATAATATAAATCAGCGAAACCTTAGAACCTGAATCCTCCATAATATTAAGAAAAGAACTTGCTCCACCAGCAACACCTGAATCCCCAAGAATGTCAATCACATTACCTGGACCCACCATACAATAGGCGATAACTGGAACAATTAACACTCCTACAAGCATCAACATTCCTTGAATAAAATCTGTTAGACAAACAGCCATAAATCCACCTAAAAATGTATACACCAAGATAACAATCGCACCAATTGTCAAAGCAAGTGTATAGTCAATACCAAATACAGATGCAAACAATTTGCCACCTGCAGTCAAAGCTGATGCAGTATATACCAAAAAGAAAATTACAATAACAATCGAGGACGCTAATAAAAGTACTCTCTTTTTGTCATGAAAACGATTTTCCAAATAAGCTGGTAGTGTCAATGAATTATTTGCACATATGGTATATCTTCTTAGTCTTGATGAGACAAAAAGCCAATTACAAACCGTACCAATAAATAAACCAACTGCTATCCATGCCTGTCCTGTACCAAATGCATACACACTACCTGGCAAACCCATTAAAAGCCATCCGCTCATATCCGATGCCTGTGCTGACAATGCTGCTACCCAACCATTTAAATTACGTCCACCAAGAAAAAAATCCTCTGATGTCTTTGTTTTTCCTGCATATCTTGCTCCTATTACAATCATAAGAAGCATATAGGCTGCAAATGCAAGCATAATCCATACTATAGAACCACTCATATATTTTCCTCTCCTTCAAAAAACAAAATTCGTTTCATATGTTACCATATTCTACAATAAAATGCTATATAAACTTCTATCTCCTGTAAACTTATGTTATATAAAGCATTTTTACATCTTATTTATGCGTATCCCATGAATCACTACTTTCAATTAGAAGCATTTTACCCTTTTCCAATGTAACACGCATTTTCTTCTCCACAATCTGATTGCTAACTGTTAAGCTACTTCCTGCATAAATGCTGGCGTTATCCAAAGGATACATAACACCTTCTAGCATTACTCCTTCTACTCGCTCTGTTAACGGGATTAAGGAAATATATCTGCCATGCTGTTCTTTACAGTGCACTTCAACATCGCGCACACCTTTTTCAGATAATAAACGAATTCTATTACACTCATCAACAATATAAAGTTCTATATCTTCTCTTTCTGCTTGAAGCAGCAATCCAATATTGGCAAATACATGATCTAAGCGACTACCTGTTCCACCAAGTATTGTAATTTTCTTTGCACCCTGTGACATAGCCATATGAAGTGCTAGCTCCGTGTCAGAAGCATCCTTTTTTACCGGATGACGTTCCAATACTGTAGCAATCTGATGCTCTGCAATTCGTCTCTCGTATTGGACAAGCAATTTACTATCTACTGTATCAAAATCTCCAATCAAATAATCTGGAATAATTCCCATTTGATCTGCATACTCTAATCCTTTATCAACAGCAAAGACCTTATCAATAGATAAGGTCTTTCGATAGTTCTCTGCAAATTCCATATTCAAATGTCCACCTGTTATAATCAAAACATGCTCCATTCGATGAAACCTCTCATTACTTTGTATTGTTGTTTATTGAATCTTAGCATTCAATGCCTTGACATTAGCTACCATATCTCCTTTGAACACAGCAGACCCTGCTACAAATACATTTGCACCTGCTTCCATCACAGAAACAATGTTATCTGCACCAATTCCACCATCTACTTCAATCCAAAGCCCATTTAATTCAAGCTCATCTGCCATATCTCGTACAACCTTAATCTTATCTATACTTGCATCAATGAACTTCTGTCCACCAAAACCCGGATATACACTCATAATTAAAATCATATCTACTTGGGACAGAAATGGTTTCAAAACATCTGCTGGTGTGTCTGGACTAATAGAAAGACCCACCTTTACCCCAAGCTCACGGATTTGCATTAGTGTAGCAGCCACATCCTGACAAGCTTCATAATGCACTGTAATAATATCAGCGCCAGCCTTCGAAAAATCCTCCAGATACCGAGAAGGCTCTTCAATCATTAAATGCACATCAAAGATTGCATCTGTCACCTTACGAACAGAAGAAATCACTGGTGCTCCAAATGATATATTGGGAACAAACTTACCATCCATAACATCTAAGTGAATAATTGGTGCACCAGCTGTTGCAACAGTTGCAATATCATTACCCAATGTTGAAAAATCAGCTGATAACACAGAAGGCGCTAAATAATTCATATCCTACTCCTTTAACTATAACGACGTTTTTCCTTTAATTCTTCAAAAAATAATTTGTAATTCTCATAACGGGAGGAAGCAATGTCTCCATCCTCAACAGCCTGCTTTATTCCGCAGTCACGTTCTCCTATATGATTACAACCACCAAACTTACAGTAAGGTTCATACTCCTCAAATTCTTTATAATAATTCTTTAACTCTTCTGGTTCCATATCATAAAAATAAATAGAGCTAAATCCTGGTGTATCTACAAGGTAGGTATCTTCATCAACTGGGATAATCTCAGAATGTCTAGTTGTATGTTTACCACGTTCAATCTTAGCACTAATTACACCAGTATCCATATTTGCATCTGGATTGAGCATATTCATAATGGATGATTTACCAACACCAGAAGGGCCTGCTAACGCCGTTGTTTTGCCTTTCAAAATATCTAAAATCACATCCATGCCATGTTCTTCATAGGTACTGGCACTGATAATGGAATATCCACTCTTCTCATATATCTTTTGATACAAGGCAAATTTATCATCATCAATCAAATCCATCTTATTAAAACAAATCACTACAGGAACATGCTGTTTTTCCATCATCAATAGAAAACGATCCAACAAATTCCAATTTGGCTCTGGGGACGCTGCAGCAAAAACAACTAACGCCTGATCTACATTCGCAACAGCCGGACGAATTAATTCTGAATGACGTGAAAGAATTGCATCAATGTTACCAATTTTGTTCTCCTCATCCAACACAGAAATCTCCACATCATCGCCCACTAAAGGTTTCACCTTCTGATTACGAAAAATTCCCTTTGCCTTGCACTCATAAACACTATGATTCGCATATATATAATAAAATCCTGCAATACCTTTAATTATTTTTCCTTGCATTTACTGCTCCACTGCCTTTAACTTTGCTTGACCAGAAGATGTAAAGTTACCAGTAATATCATTACCATTCTCGTCTGTAACCTTATATACAAGTGTTGCTTCCTTACTTGTCAAACCTTCAATGTTACTTAAATCGGAAAGGTCAATTGGGAAGTTCGCCTCTGTATAATAATTCTCAATCAAGGAATAAGATGCTTCTCCTACCTTCAATGTTAAGGTTACATATACCTGCTCATCCTCTTTAAATACATAGCTTGCATTGCTAATAGAACCAGAAAATGCTGCTGTATATGTCTTGGTTGTTGGCTTCTTACCCTTACTAATGGTAATATCAACTTCCGTTTCTTCTTTTACCTCTGTTCCAGCTTCGATGCTCTGGCTAATAACCTTTCCCTCTGGAATCGAATCACTATACTCCTGTGAAACATTGCCTAATTTAAGATTTACTTCTGACAACAATTCTTCTGCCTCTGTAACGGTTTTCTTTTTCAAGTTTGGAACCTTGGCAACCTTAACCTCTTTACCTTTGCTGACAATGATTGTGATAGTAGAACCCTTCTCTGCTTCTTCATTTGGATTTGGATCCATACTAATTACAATACCAGTTTCTACTTCATCATCATATTCCTCATCAATTTCTACTAAAAAGCCAGCATTTAACAATGTTTGCTCTGCAACAGATTTTTCCTTGCCTGTCACATCCGGAACTACTTGCATTTCCATACCCTTACTAATAACAAGTTTTACACGTTGTCCCTCTTCTAACTTCTCACCTTCCATAATACTTTGGCTCATAACAATACCAGCCTCAAAAGAAGAGGAATATTCTCTCTCAATGTCATAAGGAATCTTTGCTTCCTCTAACATTTCAATTGCTCTTTCCTCATCATAACCAGTTACTTCTATCATAACAATCTCAGTCATTTCTGTGGTGGTAGAAGCTACCTCCGTAGTAGTAGGCTCCTTTGGCTTAAAGACTCCAAAAATATTAGAAATTGCTACAATAATAATAATTGCAATAATAACAGTAGCAGCAATTGCTCCAATTGTAATAATTTTCTCCATCTTCGGATCCACACCGCCGCTGCGATCATCCTCTTCATAACCAGAATCATCATATCCAGCAGCATCATCTGGTTCATATTCCTCATCATATGGATCGTCATGATACAAGCTCTCTAACGCTGCATTTGCCTCTTCCAGCTCTCTATTTGGTCGGTTATTCACTGGAAACATGGATATACCATCCTGCTGTGACATAGCAGTTGTTTTAATAACTGCCATCTCCTCCTCTGAAATTTGAATGGTTGGTGCAGAGCTTGACATCATACCACCAATCACCCCTACCTCTGCGTTAGGATCTAACGCAATACGATGCAAATCAGCCATCAATGCATTTGTTGTCAAATATCTTCTCTCTGGCTTCTTCTGTGTCGCCTTCATTACAATTCGCTCAATACCAACAGGAATATCCGGATAATATTCTCTTGGCGGAATCATCTCGCTTTGAATATGCATTAATGCAACAGTTACATTATTCTCTCCTTCAAATGGGACTCGACCGGTTAACATTTCATAAAGTGTAATACCTAATGAATATATATCTGAGCGCTCGTCAGAATATCCACCTCTAGCCTGCTCTGGTGAAATATAATGTACACTACCCATTGCACTTGAAGCAATCGTATTAGAGGTTGCAGCCTTTGCAATACCAAAATCTGTCACCTTTAAAGTACCATTTCTCGAAACAATAATATTCTGCGGCTTAATATCCCTGTGAATAGTATTGTTCTCATGAGCCACTTCAATACCAGCACAAATCTGTGTAATGAAATCTAATGCTGTAGGATATGGCAATCTTCCGTTTTGCTGAATATATTCCTTTAGGGTTATACCTTCCACTAATTCCATAACAATATAATGGAAACCATTCTCCTCTCCTACATCAAACACATTCACAATATTCGGATGCGAAAGTCCTGCAGCAGACTGTGCCTCAATACGGAACTTATTTACAAAGCTCTTATCATCACTAAATTCTAGCTTTAAAACCTTAATTGCTACAAAACGGTTCAACACATGACATTTTGCCTTATAGACAACTGACATTCCACCCGAACCAACTTCTTCAATTATCTCATATCTATTTTGAATTATCATTCCCTGTTCAAACATATCCTTACACCTCATTCAAAACTTGCTCTACCACTACTACACCGATATTATCCTTACCACCATAGTAATTGGCTCGTTCTACTAACTGGTCACAAATCTTATCTATAAATTGCTTTTGCATTACAATGTCCCTTATCTCGTCATCTTCTATCATGTTTGTTAAACCATCGGTGCAAAGTAATACTTTTTCATTCTCCTGTAATATGATTTCAAAAAAGTCTGGTACAGCTTCCCGTCCGGTTCCAAGCGCTCTTGTTATAATATTTCTCTCCGGATGAAAGCGTACTCTTCTGCGGTCCAACTGACCAGTACGAATCAATTCTTCCACAAGTGAATGGTCTAAGGTTACCTGTCTTGCCTCTTCTCCCATTACATATAAGCGGCTATCTCCTATATTGGCTACGTACATCTTGTCTTCTAAAATAACTGCTGTTACGAAGGTTGTTCCCATTCCCTTCAATTCACTATGTTCTGCCGCTTGTTCCAAAAGCATATCATTCACTTTTGCAATTCCTGTTTTCAATATAGTAATCGGATTCACATACTGGCATTGCTTTACATATTCCACAAACCACGAAACTGCATGTGCGGAAGCATAATCACCAGCCTGATGTCCTCCCATTCCATCTGCAACAATGTACAAATTAGGAAGGTTTCCAATGCTCTTGTCAGAGAAAAAAATTGTATCCTGGTTCATTGCTCTGACCATACCGATATCTGTTTTTCCATAGGATATCATTGTAACCCTCCTTCTTTCGTATGTTCCATGTATGTCTTACGGAGCTGCCCACAAGCAGCATCAATGTCTTTGCCCATACCTCTTCTGATTGTAGCATTTATTGTGTTTTTTTCAAGCATATTTTTAAACTTCTGGACAGAGCTATTATCTGCTCGTTTGTAATCTCTCTCTTTAATTGGATTCACCGGAATTAAATTGACATGACAAGGAAATCCTTTCAGCAAAGCTGATAATTCCTGTGCATCCTGTTTGGTATCATTTTCACCAGCAACCAACGAATACTCAAAGGTAATTCGTCGTCCTGTCTTATCAAAATAATATCTGCATGCCTTTAACACTTCTTCTATACTATACTTGTTAGCAATTGGCATAAGTGCTTTTCGTTTTTCGTCATTTGGTGCATGCAAAGACAGTGCAAAGGTAATGGAAAACTCCTCGTCTGCCAAACGATATATCTCTGGTACCAAACCACAGCTTGATACTGTCACATTGCGTTGACTGATATTCAAACCATCCTCATTGGTTAACAATTCAATAAAACGACAAAGATTATCGTAGTTATCTAATGGCTCTCCAGTACCCATTACCACCACATTGGATACACGCTCCCCTGTCACATAAGAAATGGCATAAATTTGGTCTAACATCTCTGATGCAGTCAGATTGCGAGCAAGTCCCATCAACGTTGACGCACAAAAACGGCAGCCCATTCTACAGCCTGCTTGAGAAGATATACACACCGAGTTGCCATGCTTATATGGCATAAATACACTCTCTATCACATTCCCGTCAGCTAAACGGAACACAAACTTATTGGTTCCATCCACCTTTGACTCGAAACGCTCTACAATCTCTAATGAAATAAAATCTTCCTTTAAATCCTCTCGTATATCCTTTGGAAGATTATTCATCTCATTCACATCGCGAACAACCTTTACATGACACCATTCATAAATCTGTTTTGCACGAAACTTTGGA
>JAGAQX010000082.1 GCA_017622535.1 Lachnospiraceae bacterium
ATGACCATGTTACCTACTGGTTTATTTGCAGCGGGAAGTGGGATTACTTTTTGGATTCTACAGTTTGTGGCGGGTGTGATTATTGCCATTGCGCTCATTTTGCCAGGAATTAGTGTGACGCATATTCTCTATATTATGGGACTGTATGAAGTAGTGCTACAAAAGGTCTATGAATTGGAATTCTTATCTTTAATACCATTAGCACTTGGTGTGTTTGTGGGAACATTTATGACAACAGATTTGTTGGAAAAAGGAATGAATCGCTATCCTCAGGAGGTCTACATGGTGATTGTTGGATTTGTGGCAGGTTCGCTGATTCAGTTGATACCGAGTGAACAGATAGAAATGCCAGTTGTGGGTGTTTTTATTGCGATAATTGGATTTGTGGGGATGTATGCACTGACAAAAAGGATTGAAGTGAAAGGGATTGCGAGTGAGACTAAGTAAGTTTATAATAATGTAAATGAACGAAAGAGGAAAGGAGGGTTCCTAAATGCGAATTAACTATAGAGAAGAATTAGAGCTTATGCGAAAGAAGTTCAAAAAGAGAAAGGTTCGTCCACTGAAGCTTAGAAAACCAGAGTGGGTATATAATGATCCAATGAATCGAATCTATGAAGAGATGGATATATTGTTGGAATATGGTGAAGTGTACTGGGGTGTTTTAGTGCAAGCCAATGAGATTATGTTTCGCAAGGAGCCGTATATTGACTGTCCGGGAAATGTTGTGTTTACCACGAATGAATTCTTGAATAATGATCCGGAAATTATGCAGATGGTGACGCAGGAGATTTTTTCTTACAAGAATACAGATGATGCACCTGAATATTATCAGCGAGTGGTGGAAGTTATCACAGATGAAATGGAACGAATATTCAATTATCCGCTTCCGCTGAAACAAATTAATTTGTTAAAAGGATTTCCTGTAGAATTTAAGGATGAAGATGAATTATTGTTTACGACACATATGTTTTTCAGAGACTACATGCCGACCGGGGTACTATGTTCGGGGATTTTTCCAATTGTTGCATCACCGAAACTTACTAGAACATCTATTATGTTGCCTAAGAAATATTGGAGTAAGAATGCGATAAAATTATTTAAAGAAGAATTATAAAAGATTCTATGTACAATTACTTGACAGAATACAATGTCAAGTCTTAAGGGAAAAATGAGGTATAATACTAACAAATTATATGTCGAAAAGGAGAAAAATTATGGCGGTAGGAAGTGTTTTGTTTTTGGCGTGTGCAATTATAGGTTTGATTTTACTAATTGTAGGTATTATTTTTGTGGTTAAGAATCTTAAGTGGAAAAAGGAGAAGGATGCACAAGGGATTAGCTCTACCATCAATCTGGTTGCGATTATCTTGTTTTCACTTATGATTTTCTTCGGCCTTATGTGGTTTATTTGCTTTGGTATTGGTTCCCTCGTTTTTACCTTTGCGCTATAATTGCGGAATTTGGATAGATCTTTGATTTTACTTAAGAAAGAGAGAAGATATTTATTATGCGAATTGTGAACTTGATTGAAAATACACCAGGAGTAGAAAGGTGTTTGTATGAACACGGCTTGAGTTTTTATGTAGAAACGAAAAACCATAAGTTGCTAGTGGATACTGGTGCAAGTGATGCATTTATTCATAATGCTAAGGTGCTGGGAATTGATTTGACAAAAGTAGATGCTGTGATATTAAGCCATGGACATTACGATCATTCTGGTGGGATTCTTTCCTTTGTGAAAATGAACCCAAATGCGAAGATTTATATGCAGAAAAATGCAGCGGGAGATTATTACCACAAGGATGCAGTGGTGGAGAAATACATTGGCATTGATCAAGAGATTAAGCGTCTACCACAAGTCGTTTGGGTTGATGGAGACTTGAAGATTGACGATGAGCTGGAGCTGTTTAGTCATGTGACAGATAGAAGGCTGTGGCCACAGGGTAATTTGGAGTTGAAGGAATTGGTGAATGGAGAATTCCTGCAGGACGAGTTTTCGCATGAACAGTACTTAGTAATTACAGATGGAGAAAAGAAGCTTTTAATATCTGGTTGCGCCCACAATGGTGTGCTGAATATTTTGGAAAAATATAGAGAGTTGTATGGAGATAATCCCTATGCCATGATTAGTGGATTTCATATGCGAAAGAAATCAGATTATACAGATGAAGATATCGCAGTGATGGAAGAGACTGCAAGAGAGCTTTGTGATACAGACACGGTTTTCTATACAGGTCATTGTACCGGGGAGTATCCGTTTGAAGTGATGAAGAAGATTCTTGGTGAGCAGTTGATATATGTGCATAGTGGGGAAGAGATAGTTTGTGTATAAATGTTTTTTCACTGGAAATACTCTAACTGAGGTGATGAGTATGAGCAAGAAAAAACCAGAACATATCGGTATCATTCCAGATGGAAACCGTCGCTGGGCGGTGGAAAATGGAATGAGCAAGAAGGACGGTTATGAATACGGTTTAATGCCAGGCTTGAAGCTATTACAAATGGCAAAGGAGCATGGTGTCAAGGAAATCACATATTATGGATTTACCGTGGACAATTGCAAACGTCCAAAGGAGCAGTTTCAAGCATTTCAAAAAGCTTGTGTGGATGCAGTAGATATGCTGACAAGAGAAGGCGCAGATTTGCTGGTCATTGGCGATAGTAATTCCAAATGTTTTCCGAGGGAATTGGTACCTTACACAACAAGGACACCGGTTCATGGTGGAGGAATTAAAGTCAATTTCTTAGTGAATTACGGCTGGCAGTGGGATTTATCTCGCATGCAAGAAGAAGGGAAACCTTACTCCGAGGATATTTCTAGAATTGATTTGATTATCCGCTGGGGTGGTATGCGAAGACTTTCGGGATTCCTACCGATTCAGTCAGTATACGCGGACTTTTATGTGGAGGACCATCTGTGGCCAGATTATACAGATGAGGATTTTACCAACGCATTGGAATGGTATAGCAAACAGGATGTAACCCTTGGTGGGTGAGTAAATGCACCACTTTACGAATCGTAGATTGTGTAAAGTGGTGTTTTTTTGTAATAATCTGTAAAAATAATGCACACACTAACAAAACAATGACAACGTTTTGTATGATAGGATATGTAGTATTCAAAACCACATACGAATGTGGTTGGTTGAGTACAAAATATGTGAGGTGTAGTGTATGAAGTTCAAAATTGTAGGCGATAGCTGTACAGACTTTTTACCAGAGGATAGGGCAAAAGAATACACAGTTACAGTTCCACTTACCATTGAGGTAGGGGAAGAGGAAGTGATAGATGATGATAGCTTTAATCAGACAGAATTTTTGAAGAAGATTGCAGAGTATGAGGGATGTCCGAAGTCCGCTTGTCCATCGCCGGAAGCTTATATGGATAGCTTTGCGGGTGCAGAAGAAGTTTACGTAGTAACCATCTCGTCTGGTCTTAGCGGTTCTTATAACAGTGCAGAGCTTGCAAGAGAAATGTATTTGGAAGAACATCCTGAAGTGAAGATTCATGTATTTGACTCAAGGTCTGCATCAAGTGGTCAGCTTTTAATTGCACATTTAATCGAGCAGTATGCATTAAGTGGAATGTCCTTTGAAGAAATTGTAGATAAGGTCAGTGCATTTCGTGATGATTTACAGACTACATTTGTGCTAGAGAGCTTAGAAACCTTGCGTAAGAATGGACGTTTGACTGGTGTGAAGGCTGTGGTGGCAAATGCATTAAATATTAAACCTTACTTGACTGCAACCGGTGGAACAATTAAGCAAATCGGTCAAGCCAGAGGAATTCGGAAAGCTCTTGATAAAATGATCGATTACGTAGGAGAAGTGGGAACGAATCTGACTGACAAGGTAGTGGTAATCGCCCATTGTAATTGTATCGAGCGTGCTAAGAATGTGGAGAAGAAATTGCTTGAGAAATATGGATTTAAGGATTCGATCATTATCGATACCAAAGGAATTAGCACTATGTATGCCAATGATGGTGGTGTGATTGTATCGTTTTAAAATGAAGTGACATAAGCAAAAGCCTGACAGATGTCAGGCTTTTTATGTATAACTATAGCAACAGGCTTTGGATGATATACAGTACGATTAAGAATCCCACATTAATAGCCGTAAATTGCACCATATACTTTTTAAGTCCTGTTGGATTGTGAAGTCGGTATTCCGAAATGGTAATCAAGCTTGCTAAGGATGCAATGATGGTACCAAGTCCACCGATATTAACTGCAGGTAATAATGCAGCATAATCGTTGGTGAAGTGTGATAATAGTACTGCACTTGGAACATTACTGATGACCTGACAGGATAGAATTCCGAATAGCAAGGTATTCTTTGGCAACAACCAGGAAAAGAAATCATTGACTGCA
>JAGAQX010000083.1 GCA_017622535.1 Lachnospiraceae bacterium
ACATTCTTCTCCTCCCATTGCAAAATCCAACTGGATTGCTGAACGCTTTAGCAACGCTTTCACAACAGTCAAATTCATCTTATTATCATCCACAACTAACACAGACGCATTCGGAGCATAGAGATGCTTCTTTTCTTCCTGCTTTTCAATCGTTCCTTGTGAAGTAGCAGCATTTTTATAAGCCTTTTCCAAATCGCCCATTGGCTGACTATCCACAACCTCCTGTGGAATGCATACCGTAAAGCAGCTACCCTTTCCGTACTCACTTTGCACATCAATGGAACCTTGCATCTGATTCACTAGCTGTTTCGTAATACTAAGACCTAAACCTGTTCCTTCAATATATCGATTCTTGTTCAACTCCAAACGCTGGAAGCTGTCAAACAGACGCGCCATATCTTCCTTTTTGATACCATTGCCTGTATCCTGTACAGACACTTCAAGCATAAACCTATTATCATTCTGTACACCCTTTGCAGAAAATGTAATACTGCCTTCTGAGGTATACTTCACTGCATTGGACAACAAATTATTCATAATCTGTCGAATTCGAATCTCATCACCCTTCAATACGGCAGGCATATTCTCGTCAATGTTCAAATGTAAGCTTAACTTCTTATTCTGCGCTCTGACTTTAATACCCATAATTACATCATTCAGCAGTGAAGATAAATGATACGGATTTTCTGTAACCTCTAGCTTACCAGCTTCGATTTTAGAAAAGTCTAACACATCGTTGATTAAACTTAACAACATACGACTGGCGCTTTGAATATTCTTCGCATATTCTTGTATCGTATTGTCCTTGTTCTCGCGTAGAATCATCTCATTCATACCAATGACAGTATTAATTGGAGTACGGATTTCATGAGACATATTTGCAAGGAACTTGTCCTTTGATTCATTTGCCATAACCGCCATCTGTTTTTCTTTTTCAACAGACATTATATCACGTCCTGTTTTAATTCCAGCCATCAACAACAGGAATACTAATCCAATGCACAAAGCAATTCCGTTATACAAAGAAGACTTATCATACACAAGATATATTTCATAAATTCCAGCAAGCATAAGTCCCACCATACCAACGGAAACTTCTAAATACTCTTTAATATATCCTCTTTTCGCATCTAGACAAACCGTTACAATCAGCACCATAATCAACACAATCAAAATGAGATGTGAATATCCCATGGTTTCGGAAAAGTCCTTCACATCCAACACCTGTAGCAACGTACTCACTACACAATTAATAATAGCTAATATTGCTATTAACATATAGATTCCTTGGTACCGACGCTTTTGTATCAAATTACTATAGGTTAAAAATGGGTATGGTAATAGCATAACCATCAAAAAGCCTACATCACTAGCAATTGTACTATTAGGTAGTATAACCTGACGCAAACGGGATTCAGCAATTAGCCAAAGAGATGCCATAAGCAATCCACTACCCAAATATAGGATTTCCATCCTTCTCTTTGTAATATAATGAAGGATATTGCTATATACCACAACGGCAAAGCTCAATAACATCATGAACAGGGCAACCAATGTACCCGGTAAATACAATTGAAAGAAATGCTGCCAGATATTCGAGCGTTCACCCTCATACATCTCATTCACATATCCAGAATACGGAGAATTACTAACAATCTCCATCCGTAAAGTTTTACCTGCATCCTCTTCATATAACGGAAAGAACACATATACACTTACACTATTCTTTCCGAATCCTCTTGTATTCTTCGTAGAGTATTGTTCTCGTAATTCGTCACCAACATAAACAGAAATATCCTGCTGAGAGCTACGAATACAAATCCATGTATCATTTTGAATTCTAGATAATTTTTTCTCAATACATAATACATCTCCAGGCTTAACATCACATTCACCTGGCACAACTATCGCTTGCCTCGTGCCATCTGGTAAAACCTGTGACCACTCATCATTGTAATCACTACACTCATGGTCTAGATACATTTTCTCACTTGGCATCAACAATTCGCCCAATATAAAATATAAGATTGAGATTACCATTAAGATCCATAATGTCCATTGTAAAAATGACATCAAACGGTTTTTCTTTTGTTGCATATAACCCCTCCGTTATTCTACATAAAAATACACTTTTTATAGTAAATTTCCTATTCAAATTCAAATCACATAATTAAATATATTATATCATACTAGGGGTAAAAAACAAATCATACGAACTTCAATAATAAGAAAAAGAAGGACAACTATCACTATAGTTATCCCCCCTTTGTTGTCTCATTTATAAAATGCCTTCACATTTCTCTTAAATAATTTTGCCGGTCTATGCCCAGCCCCTTCAATAATTTGTTCCGTTTCTATCACATAATCTGCAATCTTTCTTCGGAAATTTGCCGTCAACAGCTTTTCCTGTAGTATCAGTTCAAAAGCATTCTGTAATTGTGTCAATGTAAATAATTCCGGCATCAAATCAAATACAATAGTAGCCTCATTTTCCACTTGTTTTCGAAGCGATAATAATGTTTGTAAAATAATCTTTACATGGTCAAAGGCTAATCCAACACTATCTAGAATCTCATAACGAACTGTTTCATGATAGTTTCTAAATTCTTTATATTCCATCACTCTTACACTCAAACTTATATTGTCACTCTCACAACAAAGGGTCACAGTATATTCCGTCTCCATAGTGGCTGATTCTTCACTAGATTCATTCTTCTTTTCGTTCTTCTCAAGATCCACAGAAAACCATTTCGCCTCCCATGCATCTGTTCCCGCACGAAGCTGACACTGTTCTCCGTCTATCAAAGCCAAAAATGTATTCGATATAATCCATCCCCTTGGATCTCTTCCAATCTCACCAAAGATTCCAGAAAGCTGCAAATATGCATTTTTCACATTTGTTTCTTCAAATAATTCTCGCTTTGCAGTTTCGTATATGTCCTCGTTTGGTCGGCAAAAACCACCTGGCAAAGCCCAACAATCTTTATATGGATAATTGGCTCTCTTAATTAACAACAGCTTCAAAGATTTCTTTGGAAGCTTACGAAAGTTTTCAATTTCACCCTCTCGAAGGATGGAAAAAATGGCAATATCCGTTGCAACTGATGGGCGTTCAAATTGTGTAATGTCATATTGCTTCAAGAATTTCTTTTCTTCCGCACTCATATTGTAATTACTCATGTACTCCTCCAATCTTGTTTACCATAATTGTTATTTTAGTAACTTGTCCACTAATTGTATGACTTGCTCCAATCGGGTACTGTAATCACCTGACACACTTTGATACTGAATACCATGTGCATCATAAATTTCTTTAATCCGTTTACTATAATGCTCCCGCTGTTCCCGAATCGCTTCATTTCTTGTTCCATCCTGTACAAACTCTACATCCGGCTCTAAGAAAATCACCAAATCATACCGATTAATACCCGCAATAGCATCTGCTAATACATCATGCTCTTTCTTCCCCTTTGTATGTTCATTTAAAAATTCCAAATAGAATTGAGTAATCAGGCAGTCGGTATCTATAAACAAGACCTTGTTTGCACCTTCTATTGCTTTTCGCTCATTCATCTTATGAGTCAACAATATATCAGTATAGTCATCCATCATCATCATTTTGTCCGTTCCGGAACGCATTGAAATATCTCTGCCCGCCTCATCAATAAATGTAGTATTATAATATCTTGCAAGCTGAATTGTCATAGTGGATTTACCCACGCTCTCGCCACCAATCAACATCACCTTTTTCACATAATACGGTCTTACACATTCCGGTAACATGTCCCAATACTTGTATGGATTAGAGCGAATCAATGTCGAACTGATATTGTCTCTTTCAAAGTAAATAATTTCACTTTCTGGATAACACATTTTATAGAAATTATCCCCTTCTTTGTAATCATCTCCGCAGAACACCACATCAATCTTTTTCCCTATCATTTCCTTGACCTTTTCGGCATCTGTCTTCCACAACTCTTTACCATAAGCTTCCTTTGACTCACAAGAATCCTCCAGTATATGAATTCGTACATTAGGAAGATGTTTGGTCATCATATAAATCCAACGATATTTCACTGTAAGGTCCACTTCGTCTCTAGCAATTCCTTGACTGATAACAATATTTAACTCATTACACCTGGTCGCCGCTTTCACCATACAACGGACATGTCCCATATGTAATGGATTAAAGGACCCACCATACATTCCAACCTCAAACATGGACTACCTCCTTCTTGGTTTCTTTAAACCACTTGACAAACATAATAATTGCATTAATTAAGTAAACGCTCCACATTACAAGTGTAGCAATGCTCTCTCCACCTTGAGCAAACACAACTGCCCACATAATGATGGTAACCACATCTACAACAATCCATATAATCCACTGCTCCATATAACGCTTGACACAAAGAATCTGTGCAACAACCGAGAGTACTGTACTCATGCTGTCTACTAACGGCATTTGTCCACCTAACTTCTTCAATACTAGGCCATATAAGAATACCCCAAAAGCTGTACCCGTTGCCACAAGCAACTGCGTTTTTACCTTCATACGCTTTTTGACAACTTCTGTATTCTCCTGATTCATATTCTTTTTCCATAAAACAAACCCTATCACATTGGTCGGTACATAATAGAGCAGGTTCAGCATTACTTCTCCGTAATATTTTGCACCATATGCAATATATGCGTATAATAGGGTGTTAATCATTCCGAATATATACGATGATATCTTACCTTTTCCGGTCAAAATCACACACCAAATTCCAGTCAACGCAGAAATAATTCCAATCACTGTGTCTTTCCAATAAATTGATAATCCTAACATCACAATGGTGGCAATCACAACCCAAGCAATTTCTAATTTTTTCCATCCATCTAGCTCTTTCTTTATAAACTCCTTCATTTGTTCACCTACTTTATACTACATCATCTTTTGTAAATCAGAACGTACCTTTATCAAAGCAAAACCCAAAAGATTTTGCCCATTCCAAGAATCCATATCGAATCTCTTCTCATCTTTCATTGAACATCCAATCCCCCAGATTCGATCCTGTACTGCACACTCTGCTAATATTGCATTATCTGTACTTAACAATAACTTCTTCAACTCTTCATTTTGAGAAAACTTCGCGAGCAATCCTTCATAAATGATAATCTGACGCATACCATTCCACACAACATCATTATATTGCTTTACCACTCTTCCAAGGGCTTTTATCTTACCTACGTTAGTAGTACTCATAATCCGCTCTGCAATCTCTACGTCTTGAAACAACATTGCCTTTGAATACATCATATACTGTTCCATTGACGTAAACCACTTTCCATCAACCTGAAAATCGGACAGAAACCAATTACTTAAGTATCCATTCTCCTCTTCTGGATTATGAAAACATATAATTCTTCTCACTTTTATTCCTTCTTCCTTGTATTTCACTCTATAATTCAAAACATGGCATCAGTTCCAACTTGAACTTGTTACGCACATGCAACTCATCAATACGTTTCTTCTTTGCTTCATCCTCGCATATACCCTCTCGAATATAACGATCAAGCATCGCGTAGGTAAAGCCAAGATTCTCTTCGTCTGTTTTTCCACAAAGTCCGTCAATTGGAACCTTATCTACCAAAACCTCTGGCAAGCCCAAAACTCTTCCAATCTCCTTTGCCTCTGTCACAGTAATCTTAGCAAGCGGACTGAAATCTCCCGCTGCATCACCATATCTAGTTGAATATCCAACCCAGTCCTCTGATAAGTTACAAGTATTTGCCACACGACCATTTACACTCTGACTAACCGCATATAAAGTAGCCATACGGATACGAGGTGGTAAATTTGTTTTGGTCTGAGTTGAAACTTCTATATCATTAATGTTATTCAATACGCCTTCGACCGCATCTTTCACATTTACCTCTGTGCTGCGAATGCCCAAATGCTTTACTAACAATCTTGCCATATCAATATCTGCCTGCTCACCACAAGGCATAAGTACTCCAAACACTCTATCCTTTCCCAAAGCTTCTACACAAAGAGCTGCTACAATAGAACTGTCCTTTCCACCTGAGATACCCACAACTGCATTACAGTCTGGTCCGTTCTTCTCAAAAAACGCTCTTATCCACTCTACAATTCTATCTTTCACTTCTGCTGCATTAAATTCCTTCATAACTAATCTCTCCTTTTTCTATTCTTGTTATTAATTTTTCAAGCATCCTATATACCATAGGCAAACCGCCACGATCATCAATATATACATTTGCATATGTCTTTCTTCCATCAACTATAACTGAACTATCACAATTAATTCCCTTGATCTTTATATGTTGTTCTTTCAGATATTGCTGGATAGCTGGGTATTTTTCTTCTCCATTGCCAGTCAAGATAACCACTTCTGAATAATTCTCCCACCTACGCAACAAGGACATCACATCATCATAAGTCCTACCTAATCTATGAAAATCATACAATGTATCATCATAATCCACACAAAAAATTAATTTTCCATATCTCTTATATTCATCTTCTAAGCGATTATAACAATTTTCCTCTAACAAGTAATAATCCATTTTTCCCTCCGTATGTTATATACAACTTTCATAATATATTAGAATACGCCTCCATGTAACAACGCACGAATCTCTTGCAAGCTTTGATCTTTCACAAGCATTCCATCCTTAAAGATGGTTACAAGTTCATTTTTCTCATTGTCACAGGCATCCTCCCATGTATATCCATCCTGAAAAGTATAACCCTTTTCATCATCCTTTCGTACCACACAACAACCCTTTTGAGACTTCTTAAATCCACCATCCTTTGGATTCTTGAAAATTGGATATGGTTTATTTGCAATCTCACAATAAGTAGCCTTGATACATGAACTAAAGGTATCTCTGGTAAATGGCTTTAAGACACCATCCTCTTCGATACACTGCATTGAAAAGGAACCTACTCCCAAAGCAACATTCGAACATGCAAATCCATTCTCTTCTAAAATGCGATAGATTTCCTCACATCTCTGGATAGTAATAGAATCTCCATAAATTGCTTTTACATGCGGATCTAATACTTTGTATCCCTTGCTATTCACTGTACCACCAAACTCATCCCAAAGCTTGAATACGGTCTTTGTTACAACATCCACACAATCCCCAGAATCACCTCGCATTAACATGCAGCCATTATGAGCAAGAATATCTTTCTTAAGCTGTGGCAATACATTGTCAATAATATTCCAGTAATCATAGGAATCCAAAACTGCACTAAAGCTTGTATTTGGGTAAATCTCCGTTAACAATCTTCGAAGAAGTGTAATTTCATCCCCATCCATTGCATAATTGCTACACATAACAGAGTGTTCTGTACTCGGACTACCGAATGCTACTGGTTCCTTAGTACAATCACAATTGTACATCTCTTCCAAATACGGAATAGTCGGAACGGTTGCTGTGTTGAGGAAGGATAAGCACCAGCCTGCTCCTGCCTTAACTGCGGAATCTGTACATTCTTCTCCTCTAAAGTCAAATGCTCCTAACGCTCTTGCTCTTGCTACATTATCATCACAGGTCTTCTCATAGTATTCATTTACAATCTGACGATAAGTATATCCCACTGTTGCTGCAATCATTGGATGCCAGCTCTCTGCTGATATCAAGCTCTCCAGGGACTGTGGCAACCAAGCAAAATCCGGATGTGTATTCGTTATTCCAAACATTGGTACATGCATCGGAACCATACTACCCTCTGGTAATGCAATAATCTCAATCGGTAAATAACCTAGCTTGTGTAGCTTCTCAATCTTTTCTATCTTGTATGCCTCACATCCAAGTGCAGCATCCATAATTCTTTTATATTCTCCAATCACTTCATCAAATGGCTTATCAAAGAATTCTTCCTCGAAATAATCCATAAGATAGGTCTTTATAAATCCCTGTAATCCGAACATTACAACCTTATCCCAACGTTCTACACGACTCATTCTTGGTGTAAAGTAGGACACTGACTTTGTTATATCCTTTGGTAGCATTTCTGCATGAACTGCCTTATAAAAATCAATTAATAACATCGGATTCACTCTACTCATAGTTAAACACCTCTACTTTCTCATGCTGGTTAGTAAAAATGCTATTGGTCGTAAACACCTTCTCCACCAGACCACTCTCCAAAATTTCACCCTCTAAGATGGTATTCTCACAGTGAGAAATATACAAATACACATTCTTCACACCTAATTCCTTCAACTTCTTTGCGCTAAAGAAAAAAGTTCCACCTCTACTACATATATCATCAACCATCAAAACAGTACTGTCAGGAAGTAACTCTGTTTGACCAGACACATCCAAACCTTGAATATCTCCCGTCACCCAATCACGCTTCTTAATTCCAAAAGCATACGGACGGTCAAACATAGAAGAATACCGTTTCGTGGCACCCTCATCTGGATAGAACATCACAATGTTCTCATTTCCTTCCTGTTTCAATTTCTCTATTACCTTTTCCACATATTGTTTCGGTGATTGAATATCAATCCGATCAATCAACGCCTCACTGACATAAGAATGTGGATCAAGCACTCTCACCTTGGAAAATTCCAAAGAATTAATCATCTGTGCAAAATATTTTAAAGTAAATACATCCTCTTCTCTTTTCACGCGATCCTGTCTTGCATTCGGTATATACGGAAGCTCTAACTCAATATTCTGCACTCCTCCAGCCCTCAAATGCTTTGTCAGAAAGAACAGCGCTACTAATTCTTCATTATTCTCAAACAACCATGTCAATACCACCTTCGTAGAATTAGGTATCAACTCCTTCACTAATAATGTTCCATCTGGAAAATGTGAAAATTCTACTTGTTTTTCATTTATCTTAATCATATCCGTCCCTTCTTTCTGACATTTTACTCTTCTAACATTCCTCTTTACAAATTCTCCACTCGTTCCTGTCTTTTTGATTTTCTGACACGTTATCTTTCCAATCCAATTATTTCTACCTGACACATCTTCATCGTAAGCAATGCTGACAAGTGACTTTCTGGTGTAACGCCCGCGCAACAGCTTGCATCCACAGTAACCTTAATTTCCGGATACAATGCCTTAATAATCAATGCATTAGACACTACACAAATATCTGTACAAAGACCAATCAGTTCTACATCTTCCAAGTTGTAATCCTTCCAATTGAAATAACCAAACGTCGGCTTGTTAATAATTGTTGCATCTGAAACCTCCAAACCATCCCAAATCTGCCAACCATCTGTTCCTTCAATGCAGTGTTCTACCGGAAGATATTTCCCTTCGTTGGTACTCATGTAATCTATCTGATGTGTATCTCTTGTAAAAATGATTTCATCGCCATTTCTCTGATACTCTGCAATCTTAGCCTTAACATTATCTACAATTGCAACTGCTTCCTTTGTTCCCAATGCTCCATCAATAAAATCCTTTTGCATGTCTACCACAATCAATGTCTTCTTCATATTGTCGTCCTCCTTCTTGTTATTATCGTTTTGATAATATGTTCTTGTTGTTATTATAATATTATCATTTTGATAATATGTCAAGTGTTTTTTTACTAGAAATAAAAATATTTCGATTTCTCTTTTTTATACAAGCGTTCGCATAAGCGTTTCAAATACAACAAAACAGGAAGCATCATTTCTGACACTTCCTGACTTTTCCTTTCAATATTGGTAGCTATACACAATTTTCCTATTATAATAATCTACAAACATCTACATTAACATACACGTATTTATATGTATTTATATTTTCTATAACACCTTTCCACCATTCACTCTCAATTTGAACATAGCTCCTAACAGCTCCGCAGCTCCTCTGCTCATCATCATTCTTTGCAAGAAAATATCAAAGTATTCATACATGGTACAGATACTCTCATCTACCTCTAAATTCAAAGTAATGGTTTTCTTCTCCATATCAATGCTAAGCTCTGACTTTGTTACCGCATAATTTACCTGGTCATGAATATCGAACTTGGTCTGATCCGTTTCACTCACACGGCTACGGCGCACATCTGTCTTATCTGCAATA
>JAGAQX010000084.1 GCA_017622535.1 Lachnospiraceae bacterium
CGTTTAGATGATATGTATATTAAGGATTCATTAACTGGTGTATATAATCGTTTTGGTATGGAACGTTTCTTTAGTGAACTCAAGCAAAAATGCATTATGTCACGGTCTATGGTGCAATTGTCATTTATTGATTTAGATGGTTTGAAAAGGATAAATGACGAATATGGACATGAAGAAGGTGACCGTATTATCAATGCAGCTGCAACGATTTTGCAAAAATGTGCAAGCAAGTTCAAGGTAGTGCGTTATGGTGGTGATGAATTTGTTGTTATGGGAACTGTTCGAAATGAAAGAGAAATAGAAAACTATTGGAAAAATGTTGAACAGGAAATAAACAAGTATAATGACAATGCGAAAAACAAAGCGAAACTGTCCTTGAGCTATGGATACGATGTATTTAAAATTGGTGTGGAGACACATTTGGCAGATTATCTTCGTATAACAGATAACAAGATGTATGAAAATAAGAAGAGTAAGAAAGAGAGTCGGGCATAAGTCCGGCTCTTTTTCTTCGAAAAATGTGAAGTGGAGAATATGGTTTGGCTTGTGAATTACTCATGGGAAGTTTATAATGTGTTCGGAATAGTAAATTACAATTTTTTTGAATATTTTGAACGACGACGTTGCGTTAGGGGTTGCTTGTGACGCAACGTTATGTGGTATTTTAGGTCTCGAAAGGTGGTGAAAAGCTATGTCACAATATACAACAGGAGAAATTGCAAAGCTTACTGGTGTGACAGTGCGTACAGTTCAATATTACGACAGCAGAGGGATTTTGATTCCGAGTGATTTTAGCGAGGGAGGAAGACGATTATACAATGAGGAAGATTTGCGAAAACTTCGTATCATTTGTTTTTTGCGAGAGCTTGGAATACAAATTAATCACATTAATGAAATCCTAGAGGCAGATAATGCAGAAAATGTTATCTCTGTTTTGTTGGAGCAACAGCTTTCTGAAGTCAAACATGAGCTGGCAGAAAAGGAACAACAAAAAGCAAATATTGAGAGATTGCAGAGGGAGATGAAACAGTATCCGCAATTTTCCGTAGAACATTTAGGTGATATAGCGAATCAAATGAAGACGAGAAAGGAATTAAGAAGAACCCGTGCAACCATTTTGGGGATTGGACTAGTTGGGAATATACTCGAATATTCTACCCTTGCCTATAGCATTATTACGGGGCGATGGTGGACCTTTGGGATTGCAATGTTGATATTGGTTCCAATTACAGTATTGCTCATAAAGTACTATTATAACAATGTTGGATATATCTGCCCAGAATGTCACGGGGTGTTTCATCCAAACAAGAAAGAATTCTTTTGGGCAGCCCACACGCCAACTACTCGGAAGTTAACGTGTACCTGTTGTGGTTACAAGGGATTTTGTATTGAGACGTATCAGCCAATTGAGGATACAACCGAAGAAGGGTAACGTGGGAATTGTAGAAATGGTTTAATTGGTTTGGATTTTGTGATTGGATGTACACTTTACTGTAATGGAATTTAAGGGTGCGTATGGCTGGGATAGTGTCAAGTGACCTATGGCTGGAAAGGAGATATGAATTATGAAAGAACAAATGAAGAATGTAGATGTAATGATAAATAATGAGAATTCAATGTTTGAAGAAGCGAAAGACGAAGTATTACAAAATGATGATGGTTTGAATAAAGTGATTGGAGTCGGGGAAAGAAGCTGGGATGGCAAGAAGTTTGTAAAATACATTATTGGAAGCTTTGGTATTGCATGGGTATTGCAAGTGATTGCTAGTATGATGTCATGGAAAGGGAACCAGATAGCGTTTACGATGATATTAGTTGTTTGTATGTATGCACCGTTTGCAGGTACTCTTATTGCAGGTATTCCCCTTCGTGGTATGGGTTGGAAACCAAGGTTTAAGGGTAATATCAAAAACATATTATTAGCATGGTTTGTGCCGGTAATATTTACAGCTCTTGGCGCAGTATTGTATTTTGTAATATTTCCAAATCGTCTAGATTTTACAGGGGAATATCTAAGGGCAGCTGGTGGTGAGGCTGTGATGGAACAGTTGGCTGCAGCGGGAATTACTCCGAAGATGTATCTTTTAATTGGTTTGATTCAATGTCTGACCTATGCCCCTCTTATGAACATGTTTGCAGCCCTTGGTGAAGAGGTAGGCTGGAGAGGTGCCATGCAGCCAATGTTGAATGATCGTTTTGGAAAACGTGTGGGACGCATTATCGGCGGTGTGATTTGGGGTGCTTGGCATTGGCCAGTTATGACCTTGGCAGGATATGAATATGGATTGAATTACTGGGGTTATCCGATTCTTGGTATGGTGACATTTTGTCTCTTTACCATTGCAGCGGGAACGTTGGAGGATTCATTATATGAGAAGTCAAAGTCAATCTGGATTCCTTCCTTGATGCATGGTTCCATTAATGCTATCGCTACAGTTCCGATGATGGTGGGTGGTTCTGCCTATATGGATCAGATGATTCTTGGACCAGTACCAATGGGCTTGATTAGTGGGATTCCATTGGCTATAATAGCGATTGTAGTTTTAGCAAAGGAGAAATAAGAAATGATTAGTGGGGAGCTAAGGCTTCCCACATTTTTTGTAAATTAGGCATTTTTTAATTCGTTTTTTAATTTGATAAAAAATTTTGTAACGTTTCCTAGACTTAATTGTCTAACAGTTTGAAAGGACAAAAGAAAGGTGGTGAATGACATGCGTAAGGAAAAAGCAAAGACA
>JAGAQX010000085.1 GCA_017622535.1 Lachnospiraceae bacterium
ATAGTATTCATCTCACAAATATCTCCTTATCATTAGTCCTGAGCAAACTTAATAATAAGATTTATTTATGAGATTTGGAAGAGGTTTCGACCTCTTCCTTTTATTTTTTCAACTTTTTGCCAACTAATATTTTACTCTAAGTCAAAAAAAGATTAAACTAAATTTGAAACCAACAATATTTGTAATCGACACCTACTACACGTTCGTAAAAATGAAATCTATTCTTCCACCTTCTTAAGTTTTGCAAAGGATGCAAACATTCTCTTAGTTCCAACATTTTCAAAGTCAACGGTAACCTCGTAATCTTTGCCACCTGAAACAAGAGCTGTTACCACACCCTTACCAAATTTCACATGCAGCACAGTATCTCCAACTGCATAATCCACCTCCAAACGCTCCACCTTGAACTCTTTTCCAAAAGGAACATTCGTCTTAGAACTCGTTGAGACTCCGCCATATGAATAAGGCTTTGCAGTAACACTGGCACTTTTGCTAGCAATACTACTTCGAGCCTGCTGTAGCATCTCATTCTGCTTACGAATAGCATAAGAGCCATTACCATTCATTTTAATTACATCCTCTGGTATCTCCTTAACAAAACGGGAAACCGCATTATAATTGGTAGTACCTCGCATCATTCGCTGTCTTGCAGCACTCAAAAAGAGCTGTTCTTTCGCTCTTGTAATTCCCACATAACAAAGTCTACGTTCCTCACCTAATGCGTCCGGATCATCAGAGTCCATAGCCATTCCACTCGGGAATAATCGATCCTCCATTCCAACTAAGAATACACACGGAAATTCCAATCCCTTCGCACTATGCAAGGTCATCAACAACACCTTATCCTCTGATTCTATCATGCTATCGACATCAGCAACCAAAGCAATCTCTTCCAGCAAACCAGACAAATCCGGATACTCGCAACCATCTTCATAAGTTGCAATCTTATCTTTCAATGCATTCAGGTTTTCCATTCTACCTTCCGCTTCATCTGTTCCCTCTGCCACTAGCTCATCCCAATAACCAGTTCTCTCAATAATCGCATCATACAATTCTGTTAACGTTGCGCCGTCTCGAAGCATATTACGAAACTCCATAATCAAATCTGTAAAACCTTCCACCTTAGCAACCGCACGACCCACACCCGGAACATTTGATACTTCAAACATTGCCTCCAACAGACTCATTTCAAAATTATCTGCATAATCCTGAATCTTATCCACGCTAGCAACACCAATTCCACGCTTTGGAACATTAACAATACGGCGAATCGCCATATCATCTCTTCCGTTATCAACTGCCTTCAGATAAGAAATTAAATCCTTAACCTCTTTACGACCGTAGAAATTCTGTCCGCCAATCACACGGTACGGAATATTGCGTAACACCAATCGTTCCTCAAAAATACGCGACTGTGCATTGGTTCGATATAAAATCGCAAAACGATTATAATCACACCCTTCTGTTCTTCTCTGACGCATAATCTCATTAATCACTTCATCAGCTTCCATATAGTCAGTATCATAAAGTGAAAATATGATTGGGTCACCATCTGGTGCCGCCGTCCAAAGTGCCTTTTCCTTCCGGCCTTCATTATTAGAAATCACTCCATTGGCCGCTTTCAATATATTACCACTAGAACGATAATTCTGTTCCAGCTTAATCACCTTCGCTTCTGGATATTCCTGCTCAAAATTCAAGATATTATAAATATTAGCTCCACGGAACTTGTATATTGACTGATCATCATCACCAACAACACAAAGATTTCGATATTTAGAAGCCAACTGCTTAATTAACAAAAATTGAATATGATTCGTATCTTGATACTCGTCCACCATAATGTAACGAAAACGTTCTTGATATCCATCTAAAATCTCTGGATGAAATTGAAACAATTCTACTGTCTTATATAACAAATCATCAAAATCCAATGCATTGTTCTGTCGCAAGCGTGACTGATATTCGTGATACACCTTTGCAATCTGCATCTTGCGATACTGTCCACTGGCTTCTCGATCGTATTCATCTGGAGACACAAAACGCTCCTTTGCTTTTGAAATCTCTGACATCATCATACGCTCTGGATATTGCTTCGGATCCATATTCAGCTTCTTTAAACAATTCTTAATTAATGTCTTTTGATCATCACTGTCATAAATTGTGAAATTGGTATCATAATCTAATTCCTTGATATATCGTCGTAATATTCTTACGCATAAAGAATGGAAAGTGGATACCCATACACTTTGTGCCCCAAAGGACACAATATGATCTACACGCTCCCGCATCTCTTCTGCCGCTTTGTTCGTAAAAGTAATTGCAAGAATATTATACGGATTCACATTCTTCTTTTCGATTAAATAGGCTATACGATGTGTCAACACACGCGTTTTACCACTTCCAGCACCAGCTAACAAAAGCACTGGTCCTTCTGTCTGCTGTACTCCCTCAAACTGCTTATCATTCAATCCTGCCATTGATTTATCCCCTTATCTATTCTACTTATCACGCATTTGTTTCACCAAACACCCAAACATTTGGTCGATTCTATCATTAAGTATAACTTTCTTTCCATTTGCCTGCAACTATAAATTGTGCTAAAATAATACTCGTTTTATAACTTTGTAGTTTAATCTTTTAAGATTTTTTTTGCGAAGATTATCATTTTAAAGAAAGAAGTTGATATCATGATCAAGCACATTTTTAATCAAGGAAAAACTGTATTCTCATTTGAGGTTTTCCCACCTAAGAAAAACGAAGAGATTTATGATCTTTACAAAACTTTAGACACACTAAAGACCTTGAATCCAGACTTCATTAGTGTTACATACGGTGCAGGCGGCAGTAACTCAAAAAAGACTGCTACCATTGCTTCCTATATCAAAAACATCTGCGAAATAGAAGCAATTGCTCACATGACAGCTGTTGCTATGGATGAGAAATTTTTGACTGAGCTTTTGAACGATTTAAAAGAAAAGAGTATTTCCAACGTACTTGCTCTGCGTGGTGACCGGCCAAGGGATATGAGTGACGATGACTACGACAACCGCACCTTTTTATATGCAGAGGATATTATACGCATTATTCGCCAACAGTCAGACGACCTATGTGTTGCTGCTGCTTGCTATCCAGAAATGCATCCAGAATCTGCATCACGACAGATGGATTTACAATATTTGAAACAAAAAGTGGACACTGGTGTTAATTTCCTAATCACACAAATGTTTTTTGACAATTCTAAATTCTACGAGTTTCGTGAGGAGGCACGTAAATGCGGTATTGATATTCCGATCACAACAGGAATTATGCCTATCACCTCAGCAAAGCAATTAGGTACCAGCGTCAGCTTATCCGGAACCTCTGTCCCTCAAGCATTAAGCAATCTAGTGGCAAAGTATGCTGATAAGCCAGAGGATATGAGAAAAGCTGGAATTGAATATGCCACCAAGCAAATTGAAGATTTAATCGCAAATGATGTAGATGGCATTCATTTATACACCATGAACAAAGCTGCAACTGCTTGTGAAATCATGGCAAATCTCTCAAGATAGTAATCAGCATGAATAAAATGATTAAAACCGACCTCAAAAGTTAGCAGCTATTCACTAACTGCTAGCATTTTAGGCCGGTTATTTTTCAATTTGACAAAATACTTGAAATATAGTTTTAAAAACTATATACTGTGATATGAATATAATGTAACTTATCCATTTACATAAATTAGACAATTGAGGTAATGCCATGAATCAGAAATCATTTACTGAAATTAAAGAATTAATGAATGAGTGGATTCGTCTGGATTACATTCTTCCAGAGGATATTCCCTCAATCGAACTTTATATGGATCAGATCACTACTTTTATGGAGAGCAAATTACATGGTAACAAACGCAATCCGGAAGATAAAATTCTAACAAAAACTATGATCAACAATTATTCCAAGAATGATTTACTTCCTCCCTCTAATAAGAAGAAGTATTCCAAGGATCATATTATCTTGTTAATCTATATTTATTATTTAAAGAATTTTTTATCAATTAACGATATACAAAATTTGTTAAAGCCGGTCAGTGATAACTACTTCCAGAAACAAGAAGGCATTACTATGTCGACCATTTACGAAGATTTATTCCAACTAGAAAAGGAATACGGAATTAAGATTCGTGAAAGTGTCGCAGAGGTGTATGAAATTGCAGACAATGCTTATTCCGACAAAGACGATTATTTAAAGACTTTAACAATGATTACACTTTTAAGCTATGATATATATGCAAAAAAGCAACTTGTGGAACACTTGATTGATACAATTGCAGTGAAACCGACCAGCAAAGAGGAATTAAAGGAAGTAAAGGATTCAATCAAACAAAAAGAGCGACAAAAAAAGGAAGCAGCCAAACAAAGAAACCGACAGGCCAAAGAGGTCACAAAACTGAAACAGCGCCAAGAAAAAAATAGCGCAAATTCAAAATAACAAAAAATAGGGAAAAGCATTACTGCTTTTCCCTATTTTCTTTCATTCTAGCGAATACCATCTCGTATCCGTCTTTACCATAATTCAAGGAACGATTCACACGGGAAATCGTTGCCGTAGACGCACCAGTCTGCTCTGCAACCTCCATATATGTCTTACCTTCCTTCAACATCTTAGCTACCTCAAAGCGCTGTGCCAATGAAAGCAACTCATTTACGGTACATACATCTTCAAAAAAATCGAAACACTCTTCCTCTTCTCTTAAAGTCAAAATTGCTTCAAACAGTTCACTAACTGCTTTTGTTCTCACACTCTTTCCCATACTCTACTCTCCATGCTTCTGTCATATTTGATATAAAATGTAATACATGCCCATTTATCATTGAGCATACACCTAAGTCCACTGCACCAACACTGTAAAATTTTACTGTGTTAAAGTGTTTCTATTATAATATAGATATCATACTTGTGCAAGCAAAAAAATATTATTATAGCCAAAAGTTTTCCAACAAAAAAGCTGCCATGTGAAATAAAACATCTCACATAGCAGCATTATTTTTTTATAGCTTAACTGCTTCACTAATCCAAATAGATACGGTCTCACGATTTACATAGAAATCACCAAAGCCTTCTTCATCAATCTTAATATTATATTTAGCATTACCTAAAGCATCCTTAAAGAACTGCCCAGCAAACTGCTTGCCCACATACATGCGTTTATTACCGCCTGTACTGTCTGACATAATAACTGCCATACCAGAATTCTTGTGTTCTGCATCACCTTCTCTTGTCCAACCAACCACATTATAATCATCAAAGTAATCGTGCTGTGGTCCGTATGCCAAACGTTTGCGGAGCTTCATCATCTTATTCAGCATTGTCTTCTTAGAAGAAATCTTGTCATGTGGAATTCCATAGTAATCACCGTAGAATACACATGGATAACCATCCTGTCGCAACATCGTAATTGCATAAGCATGTGGCTTAAACCAGTCCTCCACCCATGACTGCAATGCCTGTCCAGGCTGTGTGTCATGATTGTCTACAAAAGTAACCGCACACATCGGATGACGGCTCACCAAAGTATCATTCAAAATCGTTGCCATATTGTAATCACCATGAGCTCTTGAAGCATCATGTAAATGCATATGTAAAGGTACATCAAACAAATCCATCTCATAATTCACATTGGCAAGATAGCGATCTAACTTGTTGACATCCCAGTGCCAGTACTCACCCACACAGAATAGGTCTCTTCCGCATGCCTCGCGCATTGCCGGAATCCAATCTCTATAAAAATAATGTCCAATGTGCTTAACTGCATCCAAACGGAATCCGTGAACTCCTGTCATCTTCAAATACCACTGTCCCCATTTGTAAAGTTCATCCTTTACCTCCTGGTTATCCACATCCAAATCAGCACCCATTAAATAATCATAGTTGCCATTCTCAGAATCCACTGCCTCTTCCCATGTTTTACCTACAAAACGATATATCGCATTACGTGTTGCCTGCTGATCCCAGTCAATTCCATCAAAATGTGTCCAATTCCATGTAAAATCAGAATATTTGCCCTTACGTCCAGGAAATGTATACTTTGTCCAACCTAAAATAGTCTTTGCATCGCCAACCATCTGATTACGGCTACCAGCATTAAATTCTTCTGCCATAATCATCTCTGTCTCATCTGCACCCATCTTATGATTCAACACCACATCTGCATAGATATCGATTCCCTTTTTTTGAACCTCAGAAATCATCTCGATGTATTCTTTCTTCGTACCATACTTTGTTGGAATACTTCCCTTTTGGTTAAATTCTCCTAAGTCATACAAATCGTACACACCGTATCCAACATCTTTATCTCCAGCAGCACCCTTATAAGCCGGTGGTAACCAAAGAGCTGTCACACCCAAAGTCTTTAACTTTGAAGCCTCCTCTGCAACCTTTTTCCATAGCGAATGGTCTGCATCCATATACCATTCAAAATACTGCATCATCAATCCATTATTCTTCATTAAGGATGTCCTCCTTTTGTTACATAAAATACATTTGCTCTTACTCGGAACAAATGCTCACATACGAATTTAGTATATCAAATCCCCTCTAAAACTGCAAGGTGTTCCACAAAGCTCATGTATAAAATCATTCCATAAAACTCATGCACAAAATCACTAATTTGAATGTCTATGTAACGAATGCACGCAAGAGAAAATGAACTCTCTTGCACATGCATTCATTTATACTAATTTAAACAAGTCGCTTTTTTGTCAAAGGAAGGATTAAATGCATAGAAGTTCTTTGCATCCAGGTTTTCCTGTACCAAACGTAAGCTCTCGCCAAATCTCTGATAATGCACCATTTCTCTCGCACGTAAGAATTTGATTGCCTCATAGACATCTGGCTCATCCTTACAAAGACGGAGAATATTGTCGTAAGTCAATCGTGCCTTCTGTTCTGCCGCCAAATCCTCGTGCAAATCTGCAATTGGATCACCGGTGGATTGTAATGTTGCTGTTGAAAATGGCATTCCACTTGCAGCCTGCGGCCAAATACCAATGGTATGATCCACATAGTACTGATAGAATCCTGAGTTCTCGATTTCACCTATTGTCAAATTCTTAGTAAGCTGAGTAATGATTGCTGCAACCATTTCCTCATGATTAAGCTCTTCTGTTCCGATGTCCGTCAAGACACCAATCACTCTCTTATCCTTCATTGAATAACGCTGAGATAAATATCTGGTAGAAGCACCCTTCTCACCGTCTGG
>JAGAQX010000086.1 GCA_017622535.1 Lachnospiraceae bacterium
ATTGTACTGGAATACTTTGGATTGGCAGATAGTGGAATCACAGAGAATATCGCATCATTTTGTTGCGGAATGGCTTTTGCGATGTCGATAGTCGCAGTTATATACACAAGTCGTTATATTTATAAGTTCAGCACTTTTAAAAAGAGATTATTACAACGTAAATAGTAGTACATTTATTACAACAACAAGTGTGAAAATTTCAGTTTGTCTAAGACCCATATTCAAACACCAGAGAAGGACTATCTCGTTCTCTGGTGTTATTTTATTCTAAAATCTTTATTTCAAATCTACCTTTTTACCTCTCACCCCAACACTTCCCTATACAAACGCATTACATTTCCATGCATAATCAAATCCACTTCACTCTCATGAAATCCATTCTTACATAGGTACTCAGCTAGTTGAGGCATCGTATCCGGCGTAGGCATTCCTTCATAGCCAGGAATTCCGTCAAAATCACTTCCAATACCGATACACTCCACACCACCGACATTCGCCAGGTGGCGTGCATGATACAATATGTCATCAAATCCGGCACTGAAATCCTCTGATGCCATAAGACCTATATTTTCTACTATTTCACTTTTTCTTTGACCCTTTAAGAAATCCGCACAGAAGTTAAGACCAATCACTCCTCCACGCTGCGCTAATTTCACAATCATGTCATCAGACAGATTACGCACCCAAGGGCTTACTGCTCTAGCATTGGAATGACTTGCCACAAATGGTTTTTTCGTATATTTCAACACATCATAAAACCCTGCATCCGATAAATGTGACACATCTATAATCATTCCTAGTTTCTCCATTTCCTGCACCACATCAATTCCGGTTTCTGTCAATCCATCCTCCAGATTCGGTGTATAGAAATCACACCCTTGTTTGAAGTTAGGAAATCCAATCTCATTGGGATAATTCCAAGTAAGTGTCATCATTCGAACACCTTGCTCATACAGATAACGAAGCTTATCAACACTTCCTTCTATCGCTTCTCCACCCTCAATTGTAAGAAAAGCGGACAGTTTTCCTGCCCGCTGATTTTCCAATATCTCATCTGCGGTGGTTACCTGAGAAACCAAGTCACTGTTTACTCTCATTTCCTCCTGAAATGTAGCAATTAACTCCTTTACAGTCTCAAAAGCGCTACTTCCCTCTTCCTGCCTCACAAACAACGCAAAGTTCTGTACGCCATAACCACCTTGTCTCATTTTATTCAAATTCACCATAAGCCTACCATCACGCAAGCTAATGATTTCACCACGTTTCTTTGCCTCAAGAATTTCATATATGGTATCACAATGCATATCTATCATATTCATATTCCGCTCCATTTACTCATATCGTTATTATATTTGCAAAAATCCTGATATATTCACACACTAGAAGATACCAACACGAATCATCCTATTGCATTTCCATTAATTCTTTGCTACGGTCTTATCCTTCTTCTGATAAAATGCTACAAAGAATATAAACACCAACAACACAACAGCAAATGTCATCCAACCAATCAATGCTGTGGTTCCCATCTTTGCAAAAGTATCATAATATCCCTTCAAATATACCACCACAATAACCAATGGCAATACATAGCTCATATAGCCACGAATCCATTCCGGAACTTTCTTACCAATACCAATATTAGCTTCCTCGCGGAAGTTCTCAAATCCCCAACCATTCTTACGCACACAGAACAATACAAAAATCAATCCGCCGAGAGGAAGAATGTTATAAGATACAAGGAAATCTTCTAGATCCATAATGGTACTACCCTCGCCCATTGGCTGAATAAATGACCACACATTATATCCCAATACTGCCGGCATAGACAACACGATAATCAACACTGTATTCAGCGCAATCGCCTTCTTACGGCTCCAAGCAAACATATCCATATAGAAGGAGTTAATATTTTCACAAACTGCAATTACTGTTGATAAAGCAGCAAATGACATAAAGATGAAGAAAATGGTTCCCCAGATTCTACCACCCTCCATCGCATTAAACACATTGTTCAGTGTAATGAAAAGCAGAGAAGGACCGGCATCCATTCCCACACCAAATGCAAAACAAGCCGGAATGATAATCAATCCTGCAGTTAACGCTACTAGTGTATCTACGCAAACAATACTCACAGACTCACCAAACAAGGTTCTGTCTTTCTTCAAATAACTACCAAAAATCTCCATCGAACCCATACCAAGACTTAATGTAAAGAATGCATGAGTCAAAGCATCAAATACAACGGTTCCCAAACCTCTGTCACCAATCTTAGAAAAATCCGGATACAGATAATACTTTAATCCTTCCATAGCGCCATCTAACATTAATGAGTTAATTGCCAAGACCACCATCAATGCTAGTAACACCAACATCAAAATTTTAGTAATCTTTTCTACACCATTCTGCAAGCCTAACAAGCCGACACTCAAAGAAATGACTACTGCAATTACCATCCAGATTGTCATGGACGTAGGGTCAGCCAACATTGCATCAAAGTTTGCCTCAATGCCATTCTTATCCAAACCCTGTAGTTTTCCAGTTGCACACTGAAATGCATAGGACATCATCCAACC
>JAGAQX010000087.1 GCA_017622535.1 Lachnospiraceae bacterium
AATATGTAAATGGATTCGTTCACGTGAAGGGCGAGTTTTTGTTCGTATTCACCTAAGCCAAAGATAAGTAAGTCGGTATCATCTGACATTTGAATACTCTTTTGGATTGGGAGAAGTGGAGTCCAATTCTCATTGTTCCATTCATAAAGAGTGAGTTCATTTTGACCGGCTAACATATAGATCTTGTCTTTTATCTCAAATACATCATAAGGGAAGATACCGTCAGTTGTACGAGTGTCATAAGCAGCTTTATCTATAAGTTGGTATGTTCCGTCTAAGGAAATGGTGCCGATTTCACCATTGTTTTTCAAAACAAGAAATTCTCCATCTGATGTGTTATGGCACTTTATGATTTCACCATATCCATCTTGTTCGATGCTTACACTTTCTGTTTGCTGTGGATTGTCTGGGTTGAGTGCTACGATACTATATCCGTTATCTTCTTTATATAAGTAGAAAAGCATATTGTTGTTACAGTAGAGTCCTAGGATTCGTGTCTGGTGAATAGGAGGGATATCGTTTTTAGTGTAATCATAATGAAGAATTTCACGGACAAGTGTTCCTGTTGTGTCAATTTCCAAAATAACTTCCGAATCGGTGAGATATGCGTCTTCATTGTACACAGCAACGTGACAATAGAGATGGTTGTCTGAATGAAATGTAATATCTATAATTTCCGCATTTTTGAAGCCTAATTGATGAAGATCTACTGCATAGGTTAATAATTCGTTTTCATCTAGACAATAAATGCTGTGTCGGTTATCTATAATTGCGTTCCATCCATTTTCAGAGGTGGTATAACTTTCGGGATTTTGAAATTGGATGTTACCGTTCTTTTGTTTATAGGAGCAGTCTGGAAGAAAGGAGTATACCATAAAACAGATAAATGCCAGTAGTAGTGTGATTATTGCAAATTTTTTTGATTTCATAACGATTCTCCCTTCTTTCCTAATTGCCAGAATGCAACCGCACTGGCGGCAGCTACATTCAAAGAATCTACGCCGTGAGACATTGGGATACAGACGGTGTAATCACAATCTGCGATAGTAGAAGTAGCGAGTCCGTCGCCCTCTGTTCCGAGAATGATGGCAAGCTTATCTTCAGACATTAGTTTTTCGTCGTCGATATTAACAGATTCGTTACACAATGCCATGGCAGCAGTTTTAAAGCCGAGATTATGAAGCTGTTGTATGCCCTGTGTAGCCCATTCATCAGATTTATCACCAATAAATGTCCAAGGTATTTGAAATACTGTGCCCATACTTACCCGAATTGCACGGCGGTATAATGGATTGCTGCAAGCCGGTGTTAATAAAATAGCATCCATGTTAAGTGCAGCAGCACTACGAAAGATAGCCCCTACATTGGTTGGATTCATAACATTTTCTAAAATGGCAATGCGACGTGCATTTTTGCAGACAGCTTCTAAGGAAGGGAGCGTTGGGCGATACATAGCACAAAGAGCACCACGGGTTAATTCAAATCCAGTGAGCTGTGTTAGTATATCAAATTCTGCAGTAAAGATAGGAACATTGCCGCATCGTGCCACGATATTCTTTGCCTGGCCGTCAATATGTTTTTTTTCTAGTAATAATGAAATAGGAACACATCCAGCATCTAATGCACGTTCAATCACTTTGGGACTTTCTGCAATGAACATTCCTTTTTCAGGTTCATGTCGATTCAATAATTGATTTTCTGTAAGACGTGCATATACATCTAATTCTGGTGCGTTGAAATCACGTAATTCAATAATATTTGGCATAATGAGAGTCTCTTTCTTCTTATTAAAAATAGAATATAATACGTTATGTTAGTTTGTTTTAATATTATAAAAAGTAGAAAATAGAGTGTCAAATAGATTTTATTTTATAATAGAGGATAAAAAGAGGTTTTTAAGTAATGAAACGATATTAATTACTTAATTTAATTAAGTATAAATTAAGTAACGCCTTAAATTAATAAAAAATTAAGAAATGTTAAAAAAATGTTCAAAAATTGTTTACAAATGAAAAGTTTTGGAGTATTATCAAGGTAGCTGAAAAAATATTACATGATTAGTGTTAATTTTATTACATTATAATACGATACATAACAAGGAACAAAAGTCGTTATATGAAGAATTAATAAGTAAGGAGTAGAGAGATGAGAAAATTTATCAAAAAATCAGTAGTAGCAATTATGACGGCTGCAATGGTAATTTCATCCGTTGGAACAGTAGGGACAAAAGTAGAAGCATCTAGTGGATATGAGCTACAGAATTATAGTGTGCAGGATTTAATGCTCAAATTTGGTGTTATAGCATTCGATAATTTGCAAGTAAGTAGTCATTGTCACAGTAATTTTATGGTAAATAAGCTTAATATGACAGAGACGGCAGGATTAAGACAATCATATAACCAGGCAGAAGAATTTTATTTTACATCTGCTGTTACGTTGCGAGAGCATATGACAGACGAAGATAATATTATGACAGATACCTTATATACTGCTGCTGCAGTTGAAATGCGAGATGAGAATGGTAACAATGTTCCATATGTTGCGTTATCAAATGGAACATCTTATCAGAAGATAAGTAATCCGAAAGTTGTAATTCATAAAGAGAATTATGTTAATTTACAAGATGTACAGAAAAAATTTATGGCATATAATTATACACTTTCAAAGCAGACGGAAACCAATTCGGTGGTGAGAGACCTTACCTCAACAGAGAATATGAATAATAGATATGTTAAGGTCTTAGGTACAGGTTTGAACTGTTGTAATATTCCATATGAGGAATTTATTGCACATGATACATATATTAATTTCTATTTCACAGATTTTGATAATGATGATGTTTTGGTTGTAAATGTTGATTTGGCTAATGCGAAAGATACGAATGGAAATAAACTTGATACGGTTTCTTTCAAGGATCTGGTTGTTTGCGATGGTACTAACAAAATAAATTCTGCAGAGAGCAATTTTGGTACTAGATGTAATCGTATGTACTTTAATTTTTATGATAGTTCTAATGCGAGTGGGAATTATCAGTATACTGGAAAAATTAAATTTAATGCTGCTGGTTTTGGAACAATTATTGCACCAAGTGCCACAGTTGAATTCGGTCATAATTGGGATGGTACGGTTATTGCTAAGAACATAGTAATCGGTGGGGAATATCATAGAGTTGATGGTACTAAGATTCCAGAGGTTACACTAATGGAATTGCCAAATACGGGAACAGATACACCAGGTGGCAACACACCAGGTGGCAACACACCAGGCAGCGATACACCAGGTGGCAACACACCAGGCAGCGATACACCAGGTGGCAACACACCAGGCAACGACACACCAAGCGGTGATACACCAAGCGGTGACACACCAAGCGGCGATACACCAAGCGGTGACACACCAAGTGGCGATACACCAAGCGGTGATACACCAAGCGGTGACACACCAAGTGGCGACACACCAAGCGGTGACACACCAAGTGGCGATACACCAAGCGGTGATACACCAAGTGGCGATACACCAAGCAGTGATACACCAAGTGGCGATACACCAAGCGGTGATACACCAAGTGGCGATACACCAAGCAGTGATACACCAAGTGGTGACACACCAAGCAGTGATACACCAAGTGGTGACACACCAAACAACGATAACAAAAATGATTCAAAAGATAAAAGTAGTGTATCTATAACAATCAAAGATGAAACAACAGATGATCCTGTACCAGGTGCTAAGGTAGAGGTTACTAATCCAGATGGAACTAAGACAGAATATGTAACAGATGAGAATGGTGAAATCACTCTTGAAGATGTACCAGAAGGTGATTATAAGGTCGTTGTTAAGGATGTTCCAAAGGGATATGATGTGACAATTGGAACTGAAGTGAAAGTACGCGTTAAGAAGGGCGATAACAAGCAGAATATTGTTACTAATACTGGTAACAAGAGCATGAAGGCAAAGAATACTCAGGATGCAAAGAATGCAAAGAAAGCTTTAAAGGGTGCAGCAGATGTTAAAACAGGTGATGATACCGTTGTATCAGCAACATTAAAGCAGAATTCTGAAATTACTCAAGTAGGCGCAAAGAATAATAAGACAGTTACAAAGACTTATAATAAGCAGCTTAAGAGTTTTAAGAAAAAACACAAAAAACAATCGAAAGAGATTGCTGCTTGGATTACAATTGCAGGAACAAAGATTGATTACCCAGTAATGTATTCAGGTCTTAAGAATAATACAAAGTATCTTAAGAAGGATATTAACGGTAAAAAAGATTCACATGGTATGTTGTTTGCAAGTTACATTACACCAACACGTAAGATTACTTACAATAATGTTATTTATGGTCATAACATGAAAGATGGTACAATGTTTACTGATTTGCTTAAGTACCAGAATAAGTCATTCTACAAGAATCATAAGTATGTAAAATTGAGTACAAAGGGTTATAATTATTCATATGAAGTTGTAGAAGTAATCCGTATTAGTTGTAAGAAGGGCAGCAAGGATCGTATGATTCTTGAGAAATTTGCAGAAATTGGCAACAAGAAAGTATTCAATCAGTGGAAGAAGCAGGTAACTAAGAACCGTGAATATAAGTGTTCAGGTAAGTACAATCGCAATGATACATTGATGATTCTTTCAACATGTGAGTACGAAAAGGAAAACGGAAGATTTGTCTTAGTTTGTAAACAAGTTAAGAATAAAAAAGTAAAATAATTAATGATTTAGGGGCTTTGGAAAAAAGCCCCTTTTCATTTGTGAAAAAGCTTGCAATATTGTTGCAGGCTTGTTTTGTTATAATAGATTTGTGTGATGAAAAGTATTGTTAGTAAATAGTGAAGTTGAAATTAAAGAGACTGGATAGTATAATTCGTATAAATAGTTATGTGTAATTACGGGATGATAATGTCAAGTAACTTATGAAAACTCGAGTCAAAGAAAAAGGCTTAAGGTATGAATGGAGAAATGACATGAAACGCTTAAAAAAGATATTAACGTCAACTGCACAACGTGTTGTGGATTATGCTATGGGTAATGGTCTCATGCAGGAAGAGAATATTGCAACAGGAGAGCGTTACATCACACCAGGTATACCAGAACTAGTACGTGTTTGTGCAGAAGAAGGTATCGTTTTATTAAAAAATGAGGAGAATGTCCTTCCACTAAATAAAGATGAACAGATTGCAATTTTTGGCAGATGTCAGTTAGATTGGTTTTATGTTGGATATGGAAGTGGTGGAGATGTTCATCCACCATATAATGTTTCGCTTTTAGACGGCTTTAAGAATGTAGGAATTTCGTATGATGAAGAGATTGCAAATTTATATGAGGTTTGGTGCAATTCGCCGCAACACAAAGCAGACCATGGCTGGTGGGGGCATTGGCCGTATAACCACCCTGAAATGCCTTTAGAAACAGAAGTTGTAGAAACCGCTGCAAAACGGAATGATAAAGCAGTTGTTATCATCGGGCGAGCAGCTGGTGAAGATCGTGATAATCAATTAAAAGAGGGATGTTATTATCTTACGGAAGAAGAACATAATATGTTAAAGCTTGTGTCTCATTATTTCAAAAAGATTATTGTAATAATGAACTGTGGCAACATTATTGATATGTCGTGGACCAAGCAGTACAACATCGGAGCAATCCTATATGCTTGGCAGTTGGGACAGGAAAGTGGTAATGCTGTGGCAAATGTATTGTGCGGCAAGGTTTCTCCTTCTGGTAAGTTGACTGACACTATTGCCCATGCATACGCAGATTATCCAAGTTCCAACCATTTCGGTAACATGGATAATACGGAATACCATGAAGATATATTTGTAGGATATCGATATTTTATCTCTCATCCAGAAAAGATTTTATTTCCGTTTGGATAAGGTCTATCCTACACTACATTTGATATCAAAGTAAATGATTTTAGCCATATAGATGGGTATGCGAAGTTAAATATTCAGGTTACGAATACAGGGGGTTACAAAGGAAAAGAAGTAGTTCAAATTTATGGAGTTCAACCAAGTGGAAAGTTAGAAAAAGCAAAAAAGGTTTTGGTTGCTTATCAAAAGACGAAAGAGCTTGCTGTTGGAGAGACACAAATTTTGGAATTAGAAATTGCAGATAAAATGCTTGCTTCCTATGATGATACAGGAGTGACAGGATTTACGGATGCATTTGTATTAGAAAGTGGCACTTATCAGCTAGTGATTGGCAATAGTGTGTTGGCTGATTTGTTGGCTGGTGAATTTGAGTTTTCAGAAACAATATTGATAGAACAGTGCCAGAAAGCATGTATTGAAGAAGAGAATGGTTCTAATATTTTGAAAGAGAGAATACTACAACAGTTGCCAGAAGAAATTCCTACAACAGGTGATAAGGGATTACAATTATCGGACGTGAAAGAGGGCAAATGTTCTATGGAAACATTTATTGCGCAGCTTTCAGATAAGGAATTGAGTGACTTGACTCACGGAGAAGGTGGAATGGGTAGTTCACTTGGTCCAGCAGGAAATGCAGGTGCTTTTGGTGGAATTACAGAAGAATTGCGAGCAAAGGGAATACCAGCAGTAATTACGGCGGACGGACCAGCAGGATTACGTCTTCGAAGATTTACAACTCTTTTGCCAAATGGAACCTCTATTGCTTGTACATGGAATGATGAATTGGTAGAGTAACTGTTTGCTAAGGTTGGAGAGGAAACAAAGCATTTTGGAGTAGATGTCATTTTGTCACCGGGTATGAATATACATAGAAATCCATTATGTGGAAGAAACTTTGAATACTATTCCGAAGATCCTCTTTTGAGTGGTAAGATTGCTGCAGCTGCGGTGAGAGGTATCCAAAGTATGGGAGTATCCGCATGTCCTAAACATTTTGCATGCAATAACCAAGAGCGCAACCGTAATCAAAATAATAGCCAGGTGTCACAAAGAGCACTTCGTGAGATCTACTTGAAGAATTTTGAAATCTGTATTAAAGAGGGAAAACCATATAATCTAATGACGAGCTATAACAAGTTAAATGGTGTTTGGTGTCATTATCATTATGATTTGGTAACAACTATTCTTCGTGGAGAATGGAAGTATGAGGGTAATGTGATTACAGATTGGTGGATGAGAGAGGAGACAAGCCCAGAGTTTCCTTTGCTTAAGAACAATGCATATCGAGTTCGTGCCCAGGTGGATGTCTTAATGCCTGGGAATATGTCTTATACAAAGAAGTCTTATACTTATGATAGACAGCAATTATCATCTGTTGGTAAGAAGAATGGTTTAACCAGAGCAGAGCTACAGCGCAGTGCAAGGAATGTGCTGGAGTTTGTAATCAAGTTATTATAGTATCAATTTTTATAAGGAGAGATGAAATGTACATCGGACACATTGCAATGTATGTTAATGATTTGGAATCTACAAGAGATTTTTTCATAAAGTATTTCAATGCAACAGCCAATGACGGATATCATAATAAGACAACAGACTTTCGTTCTTATTTTTTATCCTTTGATAATGGGGCTAGATTGGAAATTATGAATAAGCCGGAAATGGTGGATAGTGAAAAAGCGCTTACAAGAACTGGCTATGTGCATATCGCATTTAGTCTGGGAAGTAAGGATGCAGTAGATGCGTTGACTGTTAGATTACGTGAGGATGGATATGAGGTTGTAAGTGGTCCACGAACGACCGGTGATGGATATTATGAGAGTTGTATTGTCGGAATTGAGGGTAATCAGATTGAGATAACGGTGTAGAGGAGATTAGTTTTGGCAAATAAATGGTTAGTTAGTGATTGTGCGAACGGAAAAAAACATGTGATAATGAAGATAAAACTGCTGAGGGTATATTTGAAGTTATAAAATTATTGGAGAAAAGATTTACCGTTGAATATAATAACAAATGTGCGGCAGGTTTAGATGGAGTTTATTTTTCAGCTATGATTAATAATGAGAAGGTAACCATTGGATGGAATATATGGTCAGGCGTTTTTATAATGTCTGAGGACGAAAAAGGTAATGATGTAATAGAAGATATATTTTAATATTTAAATTCGATAGATATTTGATTAAATGAGATAGACGCAACCTAACGTTGACTAATTGATAGAATGTGTTATTCTACTAGTAACGGTGAGTCCTACCGCAAAGTGTGACTGCTAAAAGCGTTAGTAACTCCAATGGAGTTACTACAAAAAAGCTATACGGGAACGCATAGCTTTTTTTATACAAAGGAGGATGGTTGGAACGGAATGAATAACATTGATAAAAAAGGATACGAACCGGTAACAATTCGTATCTATTCCAAAGATAAACAATTGATTTTAGAGGATGAGGTTTTGTGTGCTTTTGATACGGTTTCCAGTAAAATCTATGCAGTAGGAAAAGCAGGTAGAGAGCATCTGCAAGATAATAATATTGTTGTGGTTAATCCAATGAAATGGGGAGTTGTAGGGGATTTTACGATTTTTAGAAAAATAATGGAGTATTATATCAGACAACTTCCGAAACCATTTGCACGAAAAACAAAAGTTGCAATTTGTGTTCCAGCAAAATTAACGGCAGTTGAACATCAAGCGTTTATGGAATCTATTACAGTATATACGGGTGCACCCTTTTATCTTGTGGAAAGAACATTTGAACAAATGATTGCAGAAGGTATGGAACAAAAAATGAAAGGTGTTCATTATTACATAGAATTTGTTTCAGCATATTATGCATCAGAGTATTTTAATTAGTATTAGAGGAGTAAACTTGTGAGTTAGTACATTCATTGAAGCCGATAGGAAAAGAGGATTTGATCAGTGGGTAGACTCTGCAGCAAAAATAATAGAGGACCTAATTAAGAAAGAATAGAGGAGATAACCAATGGGCTTATTAAACAAGATTTTTAACAAAAAACCAGTATTAGAACAGAATTTGGATGAGAAAGACAAGGTAGTTCCTGGTATGATTTTTACGATACAATTGCTGTTTGAAGAACCATGTGAAATGCCAGATAAGGATTTCATGACTTCTGTTATGGAAAAGCATCTTGGAGAGGCTGAAAATTACTCCTATGATGAGAAGATGGCTGGATTTTCAGCTAATAAATATTTAGCTGAATTTTCGGATGCAAAGGTTCCACCATTGTTATCCGTTATGGGATGTGATGAGTTTGATGGATCGAAAATTGGAGTGTTGGAACGCAGTAATATGTGGAATTGCAAGAATAGCGAAGAACTGTTGGAGTCATGTAAGTATCAAGTGTTTGCCACAGATATGATGGCAGCAGCATTGCATTACAAGGAGCGTGCTGAGTTGGATATGGATTTCTTAGAAGCTTTGGTAGAAATGTTTCCAACCTGTAAGGCGGTGTATTTTCAAAACTGCGGAAAGTTGTTTGAGGCAGATGCGATTCGTAATCATGATTATCCGAGAGATGAGAGATTTATCTATTTTGCAGTCAATGTTCGCTTTTTCAATATTCAGGGAACAGAAGAGATGGTGGTTGATAGCTTGGGAATGAGTACCTTGTTCTTACCGGATGTGCAATATCATTTTCACGGAATGGATCAGAACTTAGTAGTTGATCATGCATATAATGTGTTGTGTTACATATATGATAATGAGTGTCCAATTGAGAGTGGAGAGTGTATAGACGGAATCGTGGATGGAAAGCTTAGTCAAGAAGTGATGTGGAAGTGCCAGTACGAGCAGGCGTTGATTCAACCAGTGCGAGAGGTGCTTGACATTTGCATGAATGAATATGCAGCAGGTGGAAGAGAATAAATGAAATCAAAAACCTTATCAAAAGATTTTACAACAGGAAATATACCACGACAGTTATTTTGGTTTATGTTACCATTTATGGCATCAAATGCTTTACAGGTGTTGTACAGTACTATTGATATGATTATTGTTGGTAAATATGTGGGTACACCAGGAATTTCAGCGGTGTCACAAAGCAGCTTAGTACTGAATTTTGTTACTATGGTGTGTTTGGGTTTTTCCAATGCGGGACAGGTGTTGATTGCACAGGCATTAGGGGCGAAAAAGCGCAAGGAAATGAATACTATTATCTGTACACTGTTTGGTGTGATTGTGTGCATTAGCGTGGTGTGTTCAGTCATTATTCTTGTGGGACGAGTTTGTATTGTAAAGCTAATGAATATCCCACCTGAATCCTATGATATGTCACTGGATTATCTGACAATTTGCGGTGCAGGATTGATATTTACAGCAGGATATAATATGGTTTCTGCGGTGTTGCGTGGAATGGGTGATTCGAAGCGTCCATTTCTCTTTATTGGAATTGCGTCGGTTATCAACCTAGTGTTGGATATTGTTTTTACCGGAATGTTAAAATGGGGCGTTACAGGTGCAGCGTGGGCGACAATCATCGGTCAGGCAGTTTCTTTCCTGTTTTCGCTATATTATCTATATAAGAACCGCGATGTGTTTGGATTTGATTTCAAGGCAGAAAGCATGCAGATAGAAAAGAAGTATGTGGGGATGATTCTTAGTTTAGGAACCCCCATGGCGATTCAAGCTGGATTTATTAATCTTTCGATGTTATATGTGAATTCTATGGTGAATGACCTGGGTCTTGTGGCATCAGCGACCTTTGGTGTTGGTATGAGAATAGATGATATCATCAATAAGATTTCACAAGGGATTCAGTATGCAGCGATGCCAATGATTAGCCAGAATATTGCAGCAGGAGAGCAAAAAAGAGCACAAAAAGTGGTATGGTATGCGTGGATATTTGCAGGAATATGGACGGTTGTATTTGTGTTAATATATTTGTTCTTTGGAAAAGAGCTGTTTATGTTGTTTTCAGATGATATAGAGGTACATGAAATGTCGTCTACATTTATTCGGGCAATTCTTTGGATGTTTCCAGCCATGGCAATTATGCGTGGTAGCAATGCATTCCTACAGGGAATCGGAAATGCGAAGCTTAGCATGTTGCTTTCTATCTTAGATGGTGTGGTACTTCGAATCGGACTTAGCTGGTTCTTTGGTGTTTTTCTTGATTGGGGCTTCTTTGGGTTTGTGCTTGGGTATGGTTTGGCGCCATATGGATGT
>JAGAQX010000088.1 GCA_017622535.1 Lachnospiraceae bacterium
AAACATCTATTTTTATCGCCCGCTTGATTCCAAGCGAATTCCTCATTATAATAAAATTATTATGAAATGGACTTATTGATTGGAGGTTTCTCATGAATTATATTGATTTACACGTTCATTCATCTGCTTCAGATGGCTCATTTACTCCAGAAGAGGTTGTAGAACTAGCAAAAAATGCTGCTCTAAGCGAATTCGCACTAACTGATCACGACACCGTAGACGGAGTGGCACAGGCGATTGCACACGCAAACAGCATTGGTGGGATTACAGTTATTCCTGGAATCGAGCTATCCTGCTATTATGGCAAACGAGAAATTCATATTGTAGGATTATTTGTGGATTATAAGGATCCTTATTTTCTATCTGAACTACAAAAGCTGAAGGACGCAAGAGAAGCAAGAAATGAGCGAATGGTTCAAAACTTCGTAGATGCCGGTATCGAACTAACGGTAGCGGAGTTGAAGCACGGAAATCCAAACAGCGTTATCACAAGAGCACATTTCGCACGAGTGTTGGTAGAGAAGGGCTACTGTAAGGATAAAAATGAGGCCTTTGACAAATATTTAGGTATTGGGTGTCCCTTCTATTTGCCAAAACCAAAAGTAACGCCAGAGCATGTACTAAAGCTCATTCAGACTGCCGGCGGAACTGCAATATTAGCTCATCCATATTCCTACAAATTTTCAAAAAGTGAAGTAGAGACTTTATTGGATTATCTCATATCGCTCGGTCTTGCCGGCATGGAATGCTACTATTCCACCTATGACAACGGACAGGTACAGGAACTCCGAAGCATGGCACTCTCCAAAGAATTATTGGTATCAGGCGGTTCCGATTTCCATGGAGTTGTAAAGCCCGACATTTCCATTGGAACGGGACGCGGTAATCTGAAGGTGCCAGAGAAGCTGTTGGATTTGATAAAAGAGCACCGTAAACAGCACATCAACTAACGATTGTTTGAAACCGAAAAATGCAGATTACGAATTTACTCGCAATCTGCATTTCCTGTTTGAAATAAAACAACTATATTCTATTGTATAGCCCAAGCTATCTTACTTCTCTTCCTCTACTTCTTCATCTTCCTTCTGCACCTCAGCAATTGCATTCTTGTGCATTGGAATACGACAGTTCTTGTTGTTACCAAACTCTACGATTACGGTATCATCTACTACATCTAAAACAACACCATAGAAACCACCTGTAGTCATAATGTTGTCACCTGGCTCAATAGCATTACGAAGCTCATCCATCTGCTTCTGTTGCTTCTTCTGTGGACGAATTAGCAAGAAATACATAATTGCTAACCAACCTACTAACATTAGTACTGTCATCATCACGGAACCACCTGCTGCAGCCTGCTCTGCATTTGCTGTTAAAAACATTGAATACATAAATCGAATCTCCTTTTGATATAATTATTGCTTTCATAAACTGCGAAATCTCGCATTTACTCTCCCTGCTCAAAGCCATCTAAGCGCATCTTTTTGTACTCTGCGTAGCGCTCTTCCTCGATAGCCTCGCGAATCTCACTCATCATATTATTATAAAAATGCAAATTATGCAAGACACAAAGACGCATTCCAAGCATTTCTTTCGCCTTTAATAAATGACGAATGTAAGCTCTGGAATAATTGCGACATGCTGGGCAATTACACTCTTCCGATATCGGACGAGCATCCAATTCATACTTTGCATTAAACAGATTAAGCTTACCACGGTTCGTATAGACATGACCATGTCTTCCATTTCGACTCGGATATACACAGTCAAAGAAATCCACACCCCGGTCCACGGCCTCTAATATATTAGCCGGTGTTCCAACACCCATTAGATAAGTCGGTTTGTCCTCTGGTAAAAATGGTACCGTCGCCTCAATTATTCGGTACATATCCTCATGAGACTCTCCTACCGCCAAACCGCCAATGGCATAGCCATCCAAATTCATCTCCGAAATCACCTTGGCATGCTCCACACGAATATCCTCATGGATGCCACCCTGGTTAATACCAAACAACAACTGATTCTGATTAATAGTATCTTCTAAGCTGTTCAATCGCTTCATTTCTGTCTGACAACGAGCAAGCCATCTAGTGGTTCTCTCCACAGAATTCTGAATATATTCCTTTGTCGCCAAGCTTGGTGCACATTCATCAAAAGCCATAGCTATCGTCGAAGCCAAATTCGACTGAATCTGCATACTCTCCTCCGGACCCATAAAAATCTTGCGTCCATCTACATGAGAGTTGAAGTATACACCCTCTTCTTTAATTTTGCGCAGTCCTGCAAGAGAAAATACCTGAAATCCACCAGAATCCGTAAGAATCGGCTTATCCCAGTTCATAAATTTATGAAGACCACCCATTTGCTTTACAATCTTGTCGCCTGGTCTCACATGTAAATGATAGGTATTAGACAACTCTACCTGTGTACCAATCTCCTGTAAATCCGTAGTTGCCACAGCGCCCTTAATGGCAGCAGCAGTTCCCACATTCATGAACACTGGTGTCTGTATCGTTCCGTGCACTGTTTCCATAGTAGCACGCTTCGCACGTCCATCTTTTTTAATTACTTTATACATCTTTGTTCCTCCAAGAACATATCTTTTCCATTCACTCACTATCAAAAATGAATGTATCTCCACCATCAAGACATCATAGTTTTCTGTCTTTTCAAGCATTCAATCAAGTCAACATTGTACCGAACTCTTCCATTATTTTCAAGTGCATTCATGGCTTATTTTCATATCTATTATTTCATTCGATACAGATACGCCTTTTTGTCTCACTGTCCTATTTTTCCGATATTCTCAGTCTTCGGTATTCCTTTCGGATTTAATCTTCCATCTACTCTCTGTGAAAGAATAAATAGATTTCTTCTGCCACCTTCAGTGTAATTCCATTAACTTGTTGCAACTCCTCTACAGTTGCATTTTTAATCTTATCAATCTCCTTAAAATGTTGCATTAAGGCTTTCCTTCTCGCTGGTCCCACACCAGGAATATCATCTAGAATACTTCTCACCTGTTCCTTTCCTCGCAACAGCTTATGATAGGTGATCGCAAACCGATGTGCTTCATCCTGTAACCTTGTAATCATACCAAATACTTCGCTATTCTTTGGAAAGCTAATTTCCTCATTGTTGTAATAAAGACCTCGGGTTCTGTGATTGTCGTCCTTCACCATACCACACACCGGAATATTCAGATTCAAATCTTCCAACACGCGAAGTGCCACATTCACCTGACCTTTACCACCATCCATCATAATCACATCCGGGTGAACATCAAAACGCTCGTCAGTAAATCGTCTTGTCAGCACCTCTTCCATACTCTTGTAATCATCCGGACCACTGACGGTACGCAGCTTAAACTTGCGGTACGCATTCTTTCTAGCACGGCCCTTTTCAAAAACTACCATGGATGCCACAGACTGGTAACCACTAGTATTGGATATGTCAAATGCCTCTAACCGGTCTGCCTTTGGCAATCCTAACATCTGTGCCAGCTCATTGGCCGCCCCTACCGTCCTTGCATCTTCTCTCTTTATCTTTTCCAAATCTCTAGACAATACCACTGCCGCATTCTCTCTTGCCAAATCAATCATCTTGGACTTTTCGCCCTTTTGCGGTGTGATGATGTGCACACGCCCGCCTCGGCGCTCACCCAACCACTGCTCTAGCAATACAAAATCTTCCACTTCAAACTCGGTAAGCAATTCATTTGGAATAAATGGTGTCCCTGCATAATACTGCTTAATAAATGCTTCCATAATCTGAGAACCTGTTTCCTTCCCAGTCTGTTCCATGTGAAAATGTTCCCTACCAAGAAGCTTGCCATCTCGCACAAAGAACACAGAAACAACCGTCTCTTCATCCTTTCTTGCCATAGCAATGACATCCCGGTCTATACCACCATTTTTCACCACACGCTGGGAGCCAGTGACATGCTTCACACTCTCAATCAAATCCCGGTATTCTGCCGCTTCCTCAAATTCATACTCCGCGGCTTTTTCCTTCATCTTGCTCTCTAAGTCTTTAATGACCTTCTTATAGTCACCATTTAGAAACGCTAACAAATTCTGAATTCGCTCACCATATTCCTCCTTGGAAATATATCCCTGGCATGGAGCTGCACACTGCTTCATCTGATAATATAGACAAGGTCTGCCCACACCAATCTCCTTCGGAAGTGATTTGTTGCAGGTGCGAATCCCATAAAGCTTCTTCACAAGCTCTATGGTGTCCTTCACCGCTGTAGCACTGGTATAAGGCCCAAAATACTTAGCACCATCCCGCTTCATCTGTCTAGCAAACAACACTCTCGGAAAATCCTCCTGCACTGTCACCTTCATAAAAGGATAGCTCTTATCATCCTTTAACATCGTGTTGTACTTTGGATGATGCTCCTTGATGAGATTGTTCTCTAGCACTAGCGCTTCTAATTCCGAATCGGTCACAATGTACTCGAAATAGTGGATGAGGGTAATCATCTTCTCAATCTTTGGCCCCCGATTATTCACCTTACGAAAATAAGAGCTTACCCGTCGCTTTAGGTTAATTGCCTTACCCACATAGATGATCTCGTCATTTTCTGCATGCATGAGATAAACACCTGGTTGCTCCGGTAATTTCTTCAGTTCTTCTTTGATATCAAATCCATCTTTCATCTAATTCCCCATTTATCTTTACACTAGTATACTATGTGTAATTTCTATTCCATCCTGACTTGTTTCCTTGCAAACAAATTTCTTCTACAATGCTTTCAAGTATTCTTCAACATTTAAGTAACAAATTCCATCCACCTCAGCGTGCTCTCCTCGATAAATCACATATCGCCCTGTGATATCACCATATCTATGACTGGTCAAAGCACACTTCTCCTCATCTTTGATATGACGATATTGAGCCGGAACCCGCTCTTTACTGTACTTCACTTCATATATCTGACACGTAAGAGTTTCTGGATCAAAAACCACCATATCAAATTCTCCAACTGCAAACTGCAACTTGAATACCTTTTTTTCAGGATATGCCATTTGGGTTTCAAGCAGGACAATATCTTCCATCATTCTTCCCCGAATTTCATTTAGTAATCTCTCTAATATACGCTGTCGTTCTTTCACAGAAAGCTCTTGGAACTTTGCATCTAGAAGCATATTCTCTACTATGGCATTTGCCTGTGCATAACGCATTCCCGGTTGTGTAACAACTGTCACTTTTCCCTTTTGGCTTACTTCCGGCAATGACTCAAGATCAATTTCCATTATCAAATCCAATAACAAAAGATACTCTTTAATTTGAACCATATGGCTCTCTTCGATGTCTATGCTCTGGTCCTCCTTGTTAAGAATATCCAGCATCTGCATAATTCCAAGAGTTACAGCATCTAAATCCAAATGATCTTTTACATTTATTGGATTCTCTCTGTCTCTAAGCATATTTGCAGCAGTAACAGAAATATCATGTGACTTAAAGGTTCTTTCTACAACACTGCGTGTAAAACTATGATTAATATTCTCTACCACGCGATTAATAACATTCGTTAGTTCTCCTCGTTCATACAAATCTAACAACTGACGAAAATGTCCTCCATATTGATACATTTTAAGCGAATGCTGGATATTCTTTGCAATCGCAGTATCAATATATTCTTCAGCAGTTTTCGAGTTAGAAAATGTCGTGTCAGCATTATAATTAACACCTCCAAGACTCATGGTTCCACCGTAACGAATGTATTCATCAATACCTTTAATTCCTAAAACCTCTTCAAATTCCCGATATGGAATAAAAGTGGTATGCAACATAATACATCTATCATAAAGCTGTTCTTCCTTTGAAAACGCAAAGCCTAACGAGTCCGTGCCAGACAACACAATCTTCATTCCGCTACTTGCATAGATATCTGAAAAAATAGCTGCACCTTCAATAAAATCTTCTATCAATGTCACCTCATCAATAAACACATACCGAAATCCTTTTTCCTCTAATATTCTAAGATCCGCATCTACATCTGCCAGGGTATCTCTTGAGGTCACTTGAATAAAAGCCGCTTTTTTAAATTCTGTATCCGACAATTCTGTGAGAATTTGACGAATCATTGTTGTTTTTCCAGTTCTTCTGAGTCCATAGATAATAAACACTTTATCCTGTTGATCGCCTAAAATGTATTCTCGAAGTTCTTGAATACATTCTCTTTTTTTGTATTTTTTCGTCAAAGCAATCTGTGACTGAAGTTGTCTTCCAGTCCTCACCATTGTCCTGAATGCAAATGGTGTTTCATCTACTGTTTTCACTTGTTTTTTTGAAGTTCGTTTTGCTTTTAACAACTTTAATTCTTTTTCTAACTCTTTTCTTTTTTCAATCTGTATGCGAAGTTCAGGAACTTCTCCAAAACTCAGATAACTTTCCGTTCTCTTTCCGTTCCGATTAATTCTATGATAATAGTATTCTTTATCTTTTATTTTCTTTTTTGTAATGCTGCCTTCAGGCAAAACTGCGATTTCTCGTTCCAATTCTGCAATTTGGTTCATTAATTCTTCTTCCATAAGCAACACCTCCTCAGTTATACCCATTATACCCATTCATCAATTTACCGTCAAGGGGTATAGAGAGGATAACTTTTATTCTGCATACTAATTCATATTTTAGATTATCTATCAAACTCCAAATTATTCACTAATATCAAGAAAGCAGATAATTCAGTTTTTGAACTATCTGCTTCTTATAATTTATTTTATTCTACTTTGCTTCAATCACATCTGCCATATCATACATTCCCGCCGGCTTACCTGCCAAGAACTTACCTGCTTCAATAGCGCCCTTTGCAAATACCGACTTGGAATATGCGGTATGATTAAATGTAATCACCTCGTCTGTACCTGCGAAAATGACATCATGTACACCTACAATGGTACCACCACGAACTGCCGAAAGACCGATTTCCTTGTCTGGTCTTTGCTCACTTCTCTGGCTTCTGTCATAAACGTACTCATATTCGTTGCCCAATGCTTCATTTACGGAATCTGCCAACGCAAGAGCTGTTCCACTTGGTGCATCCTTCTTTAATCTGTGATGCTGTTCTACCACTTCGATATCGTATCCCGCTGGACCAAACACCTTTGCTGCATCCTTTAAAAGCTTCAACAAAGTGTTGATACCAAGAGACATATTTGCTGATTTCAAAATCGCTACATCCTTACTAGTTTCCTTTACTTTGTTAAGCTGTTCCTCTGTAAGACCTGTGGTACAAAGCACAATTGGAATCTGCTTATCCTTGCCATAGGTTAACAAATTGTCTACCGCTACAGCAGCTGCAAAATCAACAATCACATCCGCTTCCACATCACAATCAAAAATGTTAGTGAACACTGGATAACCATTATCTCTATTATCTACTACATCAATACCTGCAACAATCTCAATCTCTGAATCCTTGGCAGCCAACTCGGTGATCACCTGACCCATATGACCGTTACAGCCATGCATAATCATTTTAACCATAGTTAAATTCCTTCCTTGTTATCATTTACACAAATCCATCATTTTATTAAATGCATGCATTTAAAATTCGTCATCGAATAAAACAGCCTTTACTATGCCAACTTAATTCCGTACTCAATCATAGCCTTCTTAATCTTCTCAACACTTGCAGGCTCTGCCTCTGTCATAGGCATTCTTACATATCCGTTGCAAAGACCAGCAAGTTCTACTGCCTTCTTAACAGGAATTGGATTTACCTCACAGAACATTGCATCACAAAGATCAATTGCCTTAAGCTGTAACGCCAAAGAACCAGCCACATCACCATCTAAATACTTCTGCACCATATCATGGGTATCTTCTGGAATAATGTTAGCAGTTACAGAGATAACACCCTTACCGCCTAATGACAATAATGGTACTACCTGATCATCATTACCAGAGTAAATGTCAATGCTATCGCCAGCCAACTGTGCAAGCTTAGCCACCTGTGAAATGTTGCCTGAAGCTTCCTTGATTGCCACAATGTTCTTAACTTCCTTAGCAAGCTTTGCTGCTGTTGCTGGTGCAATGTTACAACCAGTTCTACCTGGTACATTGTACATGATAATTGGAATATTCACTGCCTCAGCAATCATAGTATAATGCTGAATCAAACCATTCTGTGTTGCCTTGTTATAGTATGGAGTTACAACTAAAAGTGCATCTGCACCATGTTCCTCTGCTTCCTTTGAAAGCTTGATTGCTGTCTCTGTACAGTTTGAACCTGTTCCTGCAATAACTGGAACTCTCTTGTTAACATACTCAATACACTTCTTAATTACTTCTGAATGTTCCTCCTCTGTTAAAGTAGAAGACTCACCTGTTGTACCACAGATTACGATTGCATCTGTCTTGTGAGAAATGTGATACTCCACCAAAGACTTTAACTGCTCGTAATTCACTGAACCATCCTCATTAAATGGTGTCACGATTGCTACTGCTGAACCTGTAAAAATTGCCATAATACTTTCTCTCCTTTTCTAAATACAATTAATTGTGCACGTCTACCGATTGTCCTCATCCATTTGTCAGCAAGCTTCCAAGAGATTTTAACATCAGCAAACCTATATAATGAACAAACGCTTCGTCAGCAGTGCCAACGAAGCGTCATTAAACTCTCTTCCTATCGTAGCACTCCACCTGACTAAAACCCGTATTCTGTGAGCTCATCATCCTGGTGACAAACGTACAGCTCTTAACTGCACATCCAGACAAGATATCAAAAAGGTAATATCTCTCTTCGGCACGGGCCCCTTTCCCAGTTCTTCATCCAGCCTTCTCTGTCCAAACTGTTACTCTTGACACATGCGCCTCTACACATCGACGAAAACGTCTTATTCAATATATATGTACGGGATATGAAAATATCCTCATCACTTCATTGATGATAACACCGAAAGTCTACTCTGTCAATGTTTCTCGAAAATTGTTTCTTTGATATTCCTTCAAAATTACTTCAAGCAGATATTTTTACAAAAAATTATTGACAAACAATAATTTCAGTGATATCCTCATTTCAAAATTATCGAAAAACAATAATTTAAAGGAGATTATATTATGACATCAATCTTTTCGGTTCCATTCGAACCCATCGGCAACGGATTGCGCGCCTTATCTCTTTCGGGAAGTATTGGTAACATTGTTGCTATTTGCCTTTATATCATTTTTTGTAGTAGTCCTATCATTTATTACATCTTCATCCGCAAATGCAAAAAGCACACTGCTAAGGATGAATTGCTTTGGATTATTAGTCTATGCCTGTTTGGAGGTCTATATCTATACATTAACCCAGGTATGATTAATGAGATAAGCGGTCTTTCCCAGCTGACAAAAGCATCTCTCCCGGTTGTCGGTTGTAGCATCTGGTCTATCATCATTTTCTATGTGCTACTTTGTATCTTGCACGGAGCAGAGAAGAAAGAGGCATCTAGCCTACTTTCTATCATTTATAACATTATCCTTGCTATCGTCGTTGTAACTATCCTCGGTCTTGGAGTACAGGTATACTCTTTGGCTACAGAAATCACATCTGTAGCAAGCGCCAACTCCGATTCTTTTTTCGGACCACTTTATGACGGAATAACCGATGAATTCATGGGATATGATTTCAATTTCAACGCCACATATATATGGCTTATAGCAGAATGCTTGTTAGGCTGTATTCCATCCATTATGTTGTTACGTATTTTATTCATTACAAAGAACATTGTTAGAAAACTACAGGTTGATTCCTTTGACGAAACCGCAATTGAAAAGCTCGGAAAACTTGCTCAATCTTGTAACCACGTAGTGATTGCAATCGGACTATTAACAGTAGTGCAAAACTTTGCCCAGCTTTTACTTGTTAAATATTTGCCTTCTACGAATTACGAAGTAGTATTTCCAATATACACATTGCTATTTGTATTTATCATTATGCTACTGGCAAGAAAATTTTCAGAAAACAGAGATTTGAAGCTCGACAACGACAGCTTCATCTAGAAGGAGGACGAACATGGCCATTCGAATCCATTTAGAAGAGGTTTTAAAGAAAAACAATATGACATCCAAAGAGCTCTGTTCCCTTATCGGTATTACAGAAGCAAATCTTTCCATATTGCGCAGTGGAAAAGCAAAAGGTGTTCGTTTTAGTACTATTAATAAAATCTGTTATCACTTAAACTGCGATGTAGGTGATATTTTGAAATTTGACGGAAATCTCGATGAGGAGGAAGAAAACAAATGAGAGAAAAATTTGCTTTAATATTCATTATATTATTCTTATCCATATCCTGCACCGGCTGTCAGTTGGCACAACCCGAAAAAGGAATTGCGGGAGACAAACTAGTAGGTGCATATATCACAACGGAAGCGGTTACTGTATATGAGGATTCTTATCTGGCACTCAACCCCATGTGGTCTGATTCACCAGCACCAGAAAATGATGGCAAAATCTATGGAACCTTTGATGAAGAAAGCAATACATTAACCTTTCCAAACATCACTGGTTATCCTCTCTTTCAATTGACAGAGGAAATTGATGGTGTACCCTCTCACAGTATTATTTCTGACGCTAGTGATCTTCACCAACATATTTCCCAGTCAGACACCGAAGCTGACAAAATAGAAATCAGTGGTACTTTTTATTATGATACCAATAAAGTTGCAACACATTTTTACTGCGATGAGCCAGATGAAGAATACGAACAAATGGAAGATATTATTGTGACTACCGAGGAGTATGGAGATGGGGAAATGGAGTATCATTATCAAACTCCAGGACAAGACATCAACTTCTATGTCAATTCCCTTTACCAAACTCCATCCGGTGAATACTATATCATTGCAGATACAGGGACATTTTGCTGTGGTGGTGATTCAAGTCAGACACTGTCTAGCGAAGCTACTGTAGACAGCAAAGAACTGTCCTCGTTCCAAGTAACTGCTAATTTCAAGGAAATGGTCTCTACGGATACAGTCACATTTACACAAATAGATAAAAATGGTAAAGCACTAAAAGAAGACACCTACACCGCTGACACCTTTCCTGAAACCTATACTTATCCAGACAACGCTGATTATATATTGATAACCAGAACCGATATGAATGGAATCGTTCGATATGAGACAATTAATCGCGATGATGATTTTTATTCCTGCTTTTTCAGTACAGACACTATTTTTTGTGAAGAATTGCAATTAGAGGTAATTCATTAAATCCTATAATGTGAAAAGCAAAAGCACCGAATTGGATTCATTAAATCATTACAATCCAATCCGGTGCTTTATTACACATTCTTACAATCATATATGAATGCTTTCAACCATTCTTTAATTCGCCTCAACATGAGACAACATCGTCGCTTTACGCTTCACAATATCTGGGCAACAACGTCCAGTCAAAATGATCTTGATATCGCTATTTGCTGAAAGCAATTCTTCAATATCCTCTGCTGACAAAATGTTATAATCCAAAAGTCCCAACACTTCGTCTAACACAATCACATCTGTTCCTTCTGTATCAATTACCTTCTTTGCATAATGAAAGCTATTCTTTGCCTTGGCACGCTGTTCTTCTCTCTCCTCGTAAGTCAACTCACCATAAGGCTTCTCGCTATTTTCAAACGTAAAGAAATTAATCTCTTCAAATTGATCCAATATGCTATAATTCGCATCCGTTCCCTTCAAGAACTGCACAACCGTAACTGTCTCACCAGCACTCGCCGCTTTAACAGCT
>JAGAQX010000089.1 GCA_017622535.1 Lachnospiraceae bacterium
GGGTAGTGTGGAGTTGGGAGAAAATCTAGAGATTGGCTATTTTGAACAGGAAGTTAAAGGAGAAAATCGCAATAGTACTATTCAGGAAATCTGGGAGGAGTTTCCTGCATTTACACAGTACGAGGTGCGTTCTGCTTTGGCAAAATGCGGTCTTACCACGAAACACATTGAAAGTCAGTTCCGAGTGCTTAGTGGTGGTGAACAGGCAAAGGTTAGATTATGTAAACTGATTAATCGAGAGACCAATGTACTGTTATTAGACGAGCCAACCAACCATTTAGATGTAGATGCAAAAGAAGAGTTGAAGCGAGCATTAAAGGAATATCGTGGTACCATCCTGCTGATCTGTCATGAGCCAGAGTTTTATCAGGATATTGTTGGGGCGGTTTGGGATTGCTCGAGATGGACAACGAAGATGTAAGAAGTAGAATCTAAAATTTTCTAAAGATAAAAGATATATTTTTAATTCTTAATGTTAAGTTTGAATACTCTTATTCCGATAAGGACCTTGGAGAATTAATTTATTTTCATGGAAAAGAAAGGAGTTTGAGTATCATGAGAATTAATGAAACTGTCACATTAGATAGTGATTTGAGCTACGGACAGTATCAGGAAAGTATGAAAAATATGATTGTGTCAGCTGGGGACGAGTCAAAGGATATGACAATGGAACCGGTGGATGAGTCGGAGAAAAATGAAGAAGTAGCAAAGGTGTCAATTTCAGAAGAATCCTTGTCCTTACTGAATAAGATGAGAGATGATGTAGCTGAACAGAATGACGACTTAGAAAAGAAAGAAACAATTAAGGTTGGAGAGTTTATCGGAAATGTTGATATGGTCTATGACGAGAATACAAAAGATATTGGAGCACAAGAGGCCTATGTCGGTCCAACCATGATTGAAAATAAACGTGTGAATTTTACAATTTAGTGATATGAAGCATATCGAAATTTTGACAAAGGGGCTATACATTTGTATGGCCTCTTTTGTATATTTTATATTACATTGCGAAAATTCAAAATAATAGATATAATAAAGCACAGTTTCACAAAATATTTTAAGAGAATAAGAAGCAATATGATTGCGAACGGAAGGAAATACTATGTTTAAGATTACAAATTATCTAAAAGAATATAAAAAAGAAAGCATTATTGCTCCACTATTTAAGATGTTAGAGGCGAGCTTTGAGTTGTTTGTGCCGCTGGTTATGGCAGCGATTGTGGATACTGGTATACGAAATCAGGACACTAGCTATATACTGAAAATGGGAGCGATTTTAGTGGTGCTTGCTATTATCGGTCTTACTTGCTCTATTACTGCCCAGTATTTTGCTGCAAAGGCTTCCGTGGGCTTTGGAAAGAGTGTGAGAAAGGATTTGTTTGCACACATCAATTCACTTTCCTATGCGGAGATAGACAAAGCGGGAACATCAACTTTGATTACACGAATGACCAATGACATTAACCAGCTACAGTCAGGCGTGAACATGTTCCTTCGCCTGTTCCTACGTTCACCATTTATTGTTTTTGGTGCCATGGTGATGGCATTTACCGTGGATGTGAAAGCAGCTTGGGTGTTTGCAGTGGCAATTCCACTTCTTTCTATTGTGGTATTTGGAATTATGCTTTATTCCATTCCGTTATACCAGAAGGTGCAAAAGGCATTAGACCATGTGCTGTTGATGACAAGAGAGAATCTGGTGGGTGCCAGAGTGGTTCGTGCATTTTGTAGACAAGAAGATGAAGAACAGGATTATAGAGAGGGAAGTGATAATCTATTACAAATCCAGACATTTGTGGGTAAGATATCGGCAGTGATGAACCCTGTTACCTATATCATTGTAAATGCGGCTATTATTTCTATTATCTGGATTGGCGGTGTGCAGGTTGATGTTGGAAACTTAACCCAGGGTGAAGTGATGGCACTGGTTAATTATATGTCACAGATTTTGGTGGAGCTTGTAAAGCTTGCGAATTTAATTATCTTACTTACGAAGGCTTTTGCATGTTCTAAACGTGTGGGTGATGTTTTTGCTATGCAGCCAAGTGTGGTGGAACCAGTAGGTGATATGAAAGATGACGATTCTAAGAATTCCAAAATGTTGAAAAAGACAGACCAGATAAACACAACAGGCAAACAGTCAGTGACGACTGACGAGAAGGTAGTATTCAAAAATGTTACCTTCACCTATGAAGGGGCAAAGGAACCAGCTCTTAGTAACTTGTCATTTACAGTGAAAAAGGGGCAGACCATTGGTATTATTGGTGGTACTGGTTGTGGTAAATCCACTTTAGTGAATTTGATTCCTAGATTTTATGATGTGACGGAAGGCGAAGTATTAGTGGATGGTGTCGATGTCAAAGATTACACCTTTGACGGACTTCGCAGCAGTATTGGTGTTGTGCCACAAAAAGCAGTGCTTTTTAATGGAACCATTGCAGACAATATGCGTTGGGGAAAAGCAGATGCAACAAAGGAAGAAATGGAAAAGGCCATTGCCATTGCGCAAGGAAGTGATGTGGTTGCTAGTAAGAAGGATGGATTGGAGGAGTTGTTGTTACAGGGTGGAAAGAATCTATCCGGTGGACAAAGGCAACGACTTACCATAGCAAGAGCCTTGGTAAAGGAGCCGCAGATTTTGATATTAGACGATTCGGCATCTGCACTGGATTTTGCAACAGATGCGAAGCTTCGAAAAGCGATTAAAGAAGAAACAAAGGATATGACGGTATTTATTGTATCTCAAAGAGCTTCTTCCATTAAGCATGCAGACCAGATTATTGTGTTGGAGGATGGCGAAATGGCAGGAATTGGAACCCATGATGAGTTATTAAAGACCTGTGAAGTATACCAGGAAATTGTAAAATCTCAGGACGATAGTCAGAGAGGGTTACAAGGAAAAGAACAAGAAATACAGGTAAAGAAGAATCCGCATGTGAAGAATATTCAAAACAAGCAAGAAAATCAACAGATAGATATGAAAACAGAACAGGAGGGTAAGTAAATGGCAGATAACAAGACGGAAACGAACAAAATGCAGAAAAATACTATCAAGCGTGTGTTAACATTTATTAAGCCCTATCAGCATTATGTATGGCTGTCTCTTTTCTTTGCATTGATTACTGTGATCACTACCTTGTATGCACCGATTGTAACTGGTGATGCAATTGATTTTATCATTGATAAAGGACAGGTTGACTTTGTGGGATTAAAGCCATTACTTATTAAGTTTGGTGTTGTTATTTTGATTACAGCACTTTCCCAGTGGTTAATGAGTCTTTGTAACAACAAGATTACTTATCAGGTGGTGCGGGATATACGTGTCAGTGCATTTGAACGTTTGAATCATTTACCCCTTCGTTATATTGACAATAAGCAGTATGGGGAGATTGTGTCCCGAGTGATTAACGATGTGGATCAGTTTTCGGAAGGTTTGCTTATGGGATTTACTCAGTTGTTTACCGGTGTAATTACGATTTTAGGCACGTTAATTTTTATGCTTACTATCAATGTAAAGATAACCATTGTGGTGGTGTTGTTGACACCGGTGTCTTTAGTGGTGGCAAGCTTTATCGCCAAAAAGACTTACAATATGTTCCGACTTCAATCGGAGAGTAGAGGTAAAATGACTGCATTAGTAGATGAAATGGTGGGCAATCAAAAGATCGTAAAAGCCTTCAGCTATGAAGACGATGCCATAGAGCGATTCGGTCAGATTAATGAAGAGCTTTCTGGATATAGCTTACGTGCAATCTTTTTCTCATCCCTTACCAATCCATGTACGCGTTTTGTGAACAGTCTTGTGTATGCAGGTGTGGGAATTGTTGGTGCTTTTATTGCAGTGCGTGGTGGGATTTCTGTGGGACAGCTTTCTTGTTTCTTGAGCTATGCAAACCAATACACAAAGCCGTTCAATGAGATTTCAGGTGTAGTGACAGAGGTGCAAAATGCCATTGCTTGTGCAGCAAGAGTATTTGAGTTGTTAGATGAACAGGTAGAGGTTTTAGATGCTGTAGACGCAAAGGTGCTTACCAGAGCAGAGGCAGAAGAACAGAGTAATTTTGTGTTAGAGCATGTTGCATTTGCCTATGATCCAGCGAGACCATTGATTAAAGATTTGAATTTACAGGTACAGAAAGGGCAACGTGTAGCTATTGTTGGTCCAACTGGTTGTGGAAAATCAACCCTAATTAATCTTTTGATGAGGTTTTATGATATTGATAAGGGCGCGATTTGTTTAAATGGTACCAACATTTATGATATTACAAGAGATAGTCTGCGTGATAACTATGGAATGGTGTTACAGGAGACATGGTTAAAGTCTGGAACTATTGCAGAGAATATTGCTTACGGTAAACCGGAGGCAACAAGAGAAGAAATTATAGAGGCGGCAAAAGCCTGTCATGCACATAGCTTTATTAAGAAAATGCCGTTGGGTTATGATACGGTGATTGGAGAGGACGGAGGTAATCTGTCGCAGGGGCAAAAGCAGTTGCTCTGTA
>JAGAQX010000090.1 GCA_017622535.1 Lachnospiraceae bacterium
AGATGCCGTCTGATTCCCATTGGCATCATACTCATACTTAGTGATATTACCTGCATTATCGATACTCTGGGTAATGTCTCCTGCCGCATTGTAACTGTAGTAGCTGGTAAAGGTTTTCGTTTCTCCATTCTCCTCACGGCTAATGGTAACACTGGTACATCTTCCATCTTCATCGTAAGTATAAGATGCACTTTCCCCTGCAGTTGCATTTTCTACTGTCAGAAAAATATTTGTACATTCTTCCTATAAATTCTAAAACACCGAGACTTATTAATATTGTAATTATAAATGACAAGAAGCACTTAGACGTGTGATATGACTAAATGCTTCTTTATATCAGCGGTGAGAGGGTTAAATTATTTGCATGGCACCCGTCACACCCTTTTAGAATGCATAGATATCATATTTTTCCGTATATCACATTTTCACCGCAGTCCATTATCCAATCTCCATCCACATATTAACTTTCTATTTTGTGACATATGTGTGGCTGAAACACTTGCTTACTCAAATCAAGACCTTGGTTATTAACACCCTTACTCCAATCATATAAATCAAAAAACTTACATTTACTCCATTTATCAAACAGCTCATTTATATCATTGGCAATCACCAATCCATGTAAATCTATGCCTGTATCATACACTTCATGTTCATAGAATACTACATGACCATTTCTTGAATCTACACAAAACATATCACCATTTGAAAATCTAAAAATAGGAAACCAGTTCTCAACATCCGTCTTTATTTGTTCTTTGTCATTCTCTATGTATTGATATAGTTCGTGCATAATATTTACTAACGAGTTATGCTCTTTTTCAATTTCATCCAATGCTACAAAGTCCACTTCGCCATAATCACCACTTGGTATATGTTTCCATATAATTTTCACTCGCTTATATTTTTCATAAATTTCGAGTACATCTTTATCAGCTTTCAACTGTAGCAAAAAATCACTATTCTGAAACTCTCCCCGAACAATCACACATGTTTGAATTTCATATTCGTTATTATTATTCAGATTTTCAATTAAGGCTTCAAAATAATCCATCATGTAAAATCATCTCCTTACTTTTTTCTATATTCATGAATCTCATAGCCGCTAAGACCATATTCATCTAGCATCTGTCCGGCAAATTGAAATATATCTTTTGCGGTCGCATCAGGAGTATTATCTATAAATTCCTTCCACTTATCATTCCATTTTCCTTTTCCATGTATTAAATTCATATGTGCTCCGCCTTCTCCACCACTAACATCGATTACATATTTATCTACATCTATCCCTAACGCACTAATAAAATCTGCATAAGGACTACTCTTACCTCGAAATGCCGGAATAATATGATGTTGTTCTGTTTTACCAGAAATAATCTTCTCTGTCTCCAATAATAAAGTTTCTGAATCACCATTACCACAACCATTATGCACCAACACCTCATCTGCCGACACATAATAGGTATGATTATCCTCAATGGTTAGATTGTATACCTTAATAGGTTCTTCTTGTTCTTCAATGACAACACTTGCAACAACCTCTACTTGTCCTTCCTTGGTTCTGCATACATCACCAATCTCCAACTCTGCTGCCACACACCAACCTTTTCCTTCCACATAGAATGGATGGTTTTCAGTGGTGTTGATGGTCGTTCCATCCTCCATTGTCACATAGACCAAGGTGTTGGTCATCGTTACAGAAACAGCCGTTACTTGCTTTAATTCCTTTTTGCCTGTTTCCGTATCTTCTGACCAAACATAATCCCCTATCTGAATCTCTGCTATCGGACGCAGTCCTGTTTCGGTGGATACTAGCGTATCTCCAGTAAAACATTGGCTAGTTAAACCAAATAGCATACACACAAGTTGTACAAACTTAACTGCTATATCTCCAGGCTCACCCTCTTTAATCGCTTCTTGTATCTGGTCTACTTGGTCACCCAAACCGAAGATTGCCATCATCGGTTTTAATATGATACCCAAAGAGGTCTTGCACATACCGTCTACCATAAAACCAACCACAACACCCTTCAACATGGCAAACATAACATCTATAACGGACCCACCGCCCAATATAACGCTTCGGATTTCCATTGCTGTGTCATACACGGTACACATGGCATCTGCCCACTTCACAATCTTAACCAGCCCAGTCATCTGATGCAATGAATTGATTGTAGACTGAATACTAGTTGCTATCGAGCTTTCCGCAATAGAGAAATACCCACTCGGATCCGTATACATCACTGGATTCGCATTAGCATACAAATACTTATGAAGTGTTACTGGGTCATAGATGCTTCCTTGGTAACTATCCATACTAATAAATGTTCCAGTAGATGGATTCATGTATCTAGCTCTTAGGTAGTATAATCCTGTATTCGCATTGTATTGTTCCCCAGTATATAGGAACTCGTTTTTCGTATCCCCTTCTTTCTCTAATAGGTTACCGTATGCATCATAAGCATATCTATCCGTTACTCTTCCTGCTTCGTTTGTTAAGGTTCTGACACTTCCATGTCCATCATATAGATAATAGCATACTTCC
>JAGAQX010000008.1 GCA_017622535.1 Lachnospiraceae bacterium
CTCTACCCATGCGTGAGCCATTGCATCTGTTACTTCCACATCAAGTACAGTTGATTCACCGATGGTGGAATAACCAAAATAGTAATCAAAATATTTTCTATCAAATCTTTCATCCGATGCCAACGCCGTTTCTAATCCAAAGGCATATCCCTCTACATATCTTGCCGGAATACCCATCTCTCTAAAAATTAATGTAGCTGCTGTTGCAAAATGAGCACAATAGCCCTTTCGATTCTTTGTCAAAAAATAATTGACAAAATCTTCTCCTCTCGGAGTTGCCCCTGGCTTTAATGTATACGGAATGTTCGCCGCAAAATAGGCACGAACAGCCTCTATAATCTCATTTTCCGTCATATCTGTATGTAAACCAATCACATCACATTCTGCTTGGATTACATCCTTATTCTTCTCCGGTACCTCCATATACATCCTATCAATCGCAGATGTATCAATCTCATCTGGAGTCACTTCACCTAGGGAAGCCTCATATGCAACCTTTGGATAATATATATACGTCTTTGTCGCCTGCATCCCCAAGCCATTAATGGAACGCATCAATCCATAGTTACTGTACTGATCATAATTTCCAAAATCTGTGTAATACGGGTAGTACAAATAGGAAATATTGGCACCCACATTTTTAATGTCCATCTTACCATATCCAACATAACCCTCACCACAGCGTTGTTGCTTTTGAAGTGCCAGCATTTGCTCCTTCATTGTCTCATCTTCAAACAGCGCCAAATTTTTCTTTTGCAAATCCTCACTGACGCTATTGGGATCCACATATCCTTCTACCGCCACACCTTCGTTATTACCTTCCTCTTCGCGATAGATATCTTCCCACTGGTTATCACCATATCGGCCTCCTGTATAAGCCTTCAGATAAACCGCCTCATTCGTGTATGGAGCAAAGGTAACAATCAGGTCTGGCTGGTAATCTGGTGTAACATTGGAAACACCGCCAAGCTTTCCACCACTCATACCACCAGTGGAAGCATATCGATTATATAATCCAGAAAATCCCAGCAGCACAAAATTACCGATTGTTTCGGATGTATGATCTCGTAACCAATCCTTCTTAAACATTCCCTCAAAAGATGATTTAGGGAAAACAGTTGTAGCACAAATCACTACACTAAATGTTATAACGAATGCCCTCATAAGAATCTGTCGAAACGCCGTTCCATCCTGTGTATATTGAATACGATTCTTACGAAATCCCTTAACTTCAAAAGCACTGTTTTTTGACACCGACAAGAAATGTCCATTTCCCTTAAATACTAAAACTGCCACATAGCCTGTCACAAGCGAGATTATATAGATTGCGTCTGGTATCATTTTCATATACAAAGGAATCAGCAATAACGGGAATGTAAACACCGCAGTCCAGAACACACTCATCCTGGAGCTTAACCAAATATTCAAGACAATGATATATATAAGTCCAATAAAAATTGCAACTATAGCAACCGTCAGATATTGATTATCAATGGTAACCTCATATTGACGGACACCTGACAATTCAAAAAAGCCCTGGGCCGCTTCCATCAAGGCGTTCACCACTTCATACAAACCTGAGTTTGCATAAATACGCAATCGCATAATGGAAAACAAAAATACTGCAAAAAAAGCTAGATATCCCGCATCTCGAAAAAAGAATTTCGGCAGTGAGTATAACCATGCAAAAAACATAGCCAACACAAGATAAGTCACAATCACCATAATATAGTTATAGGAAATTGAAAATGCAGACAAAAAGCCTCCCAACGATCCAAATGTGAGGAGAAAAAGAATCAACCCACGCAAAAAACAGTTAAGAACATTGTTGCCATTGTTCATAACTGGTTCTTTCAAGTAGATGCCTTTTGCAAACACGACATCTCCCTTATGTGGTTCCTCCTTCTTTTTTCTGCCAAACAACATATATATCTCCTGTCCACTTTGCCGTATATCTTTGCTAGCCTCGGTTTCGCAATTCTGCCACTGCATTTTTGTCCCCTAATACTGCATTGTCCAAATTCTCTGTTCCTGCTGCAAAACCGATGTATAAATAAGTATCACTTCCCATGTGCTGCTGCAAAAATAACTCCTCTACCTGTCCAACATCACGATAGCTTTGGTCATACAGCATCATTTCCAACCACTGCACACGTTCAATTTCATTGCCGATATAACAATCCTTCAGCTGTCCCATATTCGTACTGTAATAGTACACAGAAAATGGTAAATTCATATTAACAAAGGATTTTGTAACACTGTCTGCCAAATCAAGCACCGCATCCAAACGCATTTGGTCATCATTTGCAAGCTCCACCAATACATGCAGCTGCATCGCTGACACACTAACTCGTTCCTTTACCATCAACTCGTCCTTTTTTACAGAAAGCTTCCAGTGGATATTTTGTAGCTTATCTCCTGGAATATATTCACGAATCCCACTGACATCCGAGAAATCATATCCCTTCTCTTTGCTTTCCATAGCCTCAGTCACACCATTAATATAAATATGTCCTGCTTCCTGATTACGCATTTCACCAAAAGGAAGCACTAGACATTCCACGCTATCCTGCAAATCTACTTTTAACTCACAAATCCCAAGCAAATCTACAAACTTAATATACTTGGTATTTACGCATAATCTACCACTGTAATCCATCGTGAGGGAATATACCACTTCCGTCTCCTTTCCGGCACGAACCGGAAAATTCAAAAAATGATCTCCATCTTCACGATACAAAGTATTTTCCACTTCTAACTTCAGTGTTGCATTTAACAACGGATACCAAGTTGGATTTTTCAATATTATTCGAAGCTGGAAGGTTTCCCCTTTCTTCATTGGCTCTAAAGGTGCTAGCATTTCCAGTTTGAATGCATTCTTCACCTTATGCACTCCGTATATTGAATACACTGGAAATATCAACAAAATAAATAAAAGGAGGAAATTTAGATAGCTGTGAAACAGAAGCATAATTGCTATATCTACGAGTAATATAAAAATATAACGCATAATGTTTCCGAACTGCTTCATAATTTTCTCCTTTCCTAGTTGTTTTTTATCATTACGTACGTGGAACCTTCACACCATTAAATAGTTCATTCAAAGCATCTGTAATGTTCTTACCCTCTGCTCTTGCTTTCGTACTAAGCTTCACTCTGTGACCCAACACATCTACAAACACGTTACGGATATCTTCCGGCGTCACATAGTCCCTGTCATTCAACACTGCCATTGCCTTTGCCATACGGAGCAATGCGATACTTCCTCTCGGACTGGCACCCGCTGAAAATAGCGAACTGGTTCTGGTTCCTTCCACAAGGGTAACAATGTATTCATAAATAGAGTCGTGCACATACATATCATTGGTTTTCTGTCGCAACTCCACAAACTCCTCTATGGTAATTACATTTTCCAATGTAGCAATTGGTTTCTTTGCATTTTCCTTCAAAATATCCACCGCAGCCTCATGCTCTGGATAACCCATAGTCAGACACACCATAAAACGGTCTAACTGAGACTCTGGTAACATTTGAGTTCCAGAAGAACCTAATGGATTCTCTGTTGCAATGACAATAAATGGATTCGGTAATGGTCTTGTCACACCATCTACCGTCACATTCCCCTCTTCCATTACCTCCAAAAGGGCCGATTGTGTCTTTGGTGAGGTACGGTTAATCTCATCTGCTAAAAATAAATTACAGTACACTGCACCCTGCTGATATTCAAAGGTCTTACTATCCTGGTTATACATAGAAAAACCAACAATGTCACTCGGTAATACATCCGGTGTAAACTGTACACGCTTGTAGCTTAATGACATAGACTTTGCAATCGCCATAGCAAGTGTGGTCTTACCTACACCCGGAATATCTTCTAGCAAAATGTGCCCTCCAGCAAGCATTGCAGCAAGGACCTTCTCTATTACTTCATCCTTACCTTTTACGGCTTTTTTGATTTCATTTTTTACCTGTTGCATGATTACTCCTTCCCAATATTATTTCAATTCTACAGTCTGCTTTTCGCAATGCAATCACCTTGCTCACATATGCGTCGACTTATTCACATACTGTGCTTTATACTTTGAATACACAATTGTCTGATCCTTATACAAGCTGTAATATCCGGATGCTGCATAGCTCACTGCTACAGCAATCAGATAAAAAGAAGCACCCTCAAAGCCAAACAATTCAAAAGCAATCAGTGCCGAAGTAATTGGGCAATTAGTCACACCACAAAATACTGCAACCATTCCCGCTGCCGCACAAAGAGATGGGGACAATCCGGAAATGCTTCCAAACACACAACCAAAGGTTGCTCCAATACAGAAGGATGGTACAATCTCACCACCACGGAATCCAATCTTCATGGTAAGTACCGTCAATATCATTTTCCAAAGGAAGGAAAGTGGTTCCACCTCTCCACCTTCAATTGCTGCTTCAATTAAATTTGTTCCTGCACCCATGTAATCTGTTGTCTGTAGTGCAAGGGTTAACAATATAATTACCGCACCGATTACCACCACACGGAGATACGAATTTTTAAACCATTTACGAAACTGTTGTCCTGCTAGTTTTAACAAAATACAAAAAATGGTACTAAGGCCTGCACATCCAAGGGCAATGACACCCATTTTCAAGCCATTCCACATGGTAAGCTCCGGAATTCCCGATACATGAAATGCTTCAGGATTGATACCCATAGTTGCTGCAAAGTTCGTAGCAATCAAAGCAGAAATCACACAAGGAAGTAGCGCTGTATAATACATGACACCAACACTAACAACCTCCATAGCAAACACAGCCGCCGCCATAGGTGTTCCAAATAACGCGGAAAATGCTGCACTCATACCACACATCACAATCACATGCATGTCTGCTTCATCTAACTTCATCCATCTACCAAGCTGGTTACCAATACTGCCACCAAGCTGAATGGCTGCGCCCTCACGTCCGGCCGAACCGCCCACTAAATGTGTCAATGCAGTGGATACGAAAATCAATGGCGCAGAGCGAAACGGTACCTCGTCCTTTGCTCTTACAGTAGAGAACACCTGATTGGTTCCACCATCTTCTTTACCAATCTTTTTGTACATAAATACAATCAGCAAACCTGCCACTGGCAGCAAATAAAATATCCATGGATTTTGCTCACGAATCTTTGTCACTCCTGACAATGTATAGGAAAACATACTGCTAATTCCACCTACAACAAATCCTGTCAAAAATGCAATAAACACCCACTTTATTAGACTTCCTGCATTTCTTTTTATTCGATTAAAATAGTATCGAACAATGTCTTTTCCATCATGTTCGCGTTTCTTTGATGACACTAGAAGTTTCCTCCGTTCCAGCCCCAGTTTTTTACTGCTTCATATTTCACATAAATGTGGTCTGGCGCAACCCCCAATACCTCATTGAAAATCTTACAAATCTCACCTGTTAACGCATCAAATGCTGTTGGATTCTCGCCACCAAACACTTTTACCTCAACAAAGGCAATAGGCTGACTGTTATCTCCTCGAAAATATAAATGATAGTTATCCTCAAATCCGGTCATCAACCAAGACTCACTCTTACCTGGAATCAATGCAATTGCCTGACCAAGTCTTGTCTTTAATTCCTTCTCCTGTTCTTCACTAATCGATACACTTACTTTTGAATCAATAAATGGCATAATATTACTCCTTTCAACATACAAATTTATTCATGTCATCCTAGATATCTTAGGTAATTTCACAATACTATTACTAGTTTTGCACATACATTTCTATTTTAACTGTTTTACATTTTGATGTCTACAGAAAACACACTCTTTTCAACAATAATATCACTTCTAATTACTCGACAAATATACTTCTCGACAATTTCACAAAATAAAAACCGGGCTCCCCGTCAAAGTGTTATCACACTCTGTCGAGGGAGCCCAGCGAACCATTCCATTTTAACGCTTCATAAAAGAATCAATATATGCAATTAAAGCCTCTACCGTCTGGTCTACTCCTAATGTTGAACTATTCACACAGATATCATAGCTTCTCGAATCGCCCCATTTGCCATCAGCATAGAAGTTATGATAGGTCTTACGCATCTTATCTTCCTTTTTCATGCGATTCAGTGCCGCTTTCTCATCTAAATCAAACTTCTCCATGACACGTTTCTTCTTACATTCCTTATTGCCAAGAATGAATATGCTTATCATGTTGGGATTCTCTCTAAGCACATACTCCGCACAGCGACCAACAATTACAAAGGACTCCTGTTCCTCATTCCCTTTCTTACGAATAAAATCAAAGATGTGATTTGCCACCGTCTGTTCTAATGGAAGATAACTTCCGTCCATGGAAACCGGATAAAAAATTGGATTCACTGGCTTCTCATCGAAATACTTGGCAACATCTGCACTAATGGCACCATTGGTCTCAATGTGCTGAAAAATCTCTTTACCATACAGTGGAATATCATAATGTCTAGCCAGCTTCTCTGCTATCTCATGACCACCACTACCAAACTCTCTACCAACGGAAATTATAATCTGCTTCCCCATAACATCTACCCTCTTTCTGCTGGATTCCGTGA
>JAGAQX010000091.1 GCA_017622535.1 Lachnospiraceae bacterium
AGCACTACATTTTCTTGTGTCGTTTCTTATCAATAAAATATACCTTCTTCGAATATCTCAAATGAATTGACACAATTGGACTTTCTTATTTTGCTACTCTTTTTTCATTCTGTCAAGAAAAAGGAACAACTTATACATGACAATCCTGAAATTTTATTTTCTTTCAATTTGTGTTACAACCCAGTCATCATCCCCTATTTCATACAAGGTTCCACAGCTTGGGCAACTCTTTATCTTGGTGGCATCAAAACTGGCGTTACAATTTTTACACTGAATCTTTTTGATTGAGAATTGATAATCAATAGGTATTGTTACATTTTTGCGTAAATGAATTCGGAACTTGTCAATTCTTCGCTTAATTCTACCATCTACGTCATGTAAATCTTCCATGTACGCCTCAACAATCAACTTAGCATAGTCCCCATCCAGCGTAAATTCCTTTAATGCTACACCACCGTGGTAGGTTGCATCAATAATATCTGGGAATAGCTCTCCTTTTCCATCTCCAACATACACTGGTAGCTCCTCTACATTCTTTGCAAAGATTAGCATTTTTGCAAGTGAGATCACCTTTGCAGTAAAATATTCATAGGAAAACTCTGGACTATACTGTTGCATTTTCTTCTTAAATTTGCCACTAGAACCAAACACATTAAAGCCCATTCCTAGAGTATCCTTCGCCTGAGAACCTACACTCCCCAACACGGATACCAGCATCAAAAGCCAACCCATGATAGCTCCACCAAACACACCACCAAGTACTGCAGCAAACAAAACCAAAAAGGTATTGTCACCACTGGCCAAACCTGTCAAAAGTGTAATGAGAAAAATAACAGCACCACAAGGAAGCATGCGATTTAACATATCCCTCTTGTTCTCTTCTTCCGTTCCACTGGTATCTGGTACAAAGAAGTAGTTGGTTACCTTTGGGAACAAATCATCCATTTCAAAGCACGTACCACAGTACTCGCACCCCTGTTGCAATGACGCAATCGTCGCTACTGCTGAACAGTTTGGACAGGTATATAAATCTTCTCCTACCACAGCACCTTCCTTCACATCTGTGCTAAATTGGTAAAAGAGCTTTCTTTCAGCCTTTTTATAAATACGTTTCCCACCTCGTTGTACTGTCCTTGTCAATTCACAGGAACGTACATTCATAGAATTGATATAGCGATCATCGCTACCTTTCCAATGCATTCTTGGGTCATCCTTTGTAAATGCTCCACGATTCATAAAATCATAGTCCAAATCCAGGCCTTTACGCTGCAAACGATCCTGCCAAAGCTCTGTTGCGTATTGTAAATCCTGATCTCCACTAGTCGGAACCACTTTCTCCTTTGTTGATTCCATCAGTTCTATTGCAAAGGTCTCAAACAAACTACTTTTTGATTTCTTCCACACTAATTTCTTCTCTTTTCCCATGTAAAATACTTCTCCTTCTCTCGCCACATTTCTTTAAGCACAAAAGCTCCGCTTCAAAATTCAATGAATGCGGAGCTTACGTTTTTTATTATTTGCTAACCTTCATGGTCTTTTTATAACCAGTCTTTGAGTTAAACAACTTTTTATATTTCGCATACTTTGCCTTTGGCACTTTAATTGTTGCCTTCTTATTAATGCCTTTAAGCGCATTCTTTCCAACAGATGTAAGATATGTAGATTTAATCGTAATCTTCTTCAACTTACTCTTGTTCTTAAATGCATTGTTATTGAGCTTCACAACCTTATAGTTATAGCTCTCTAATTTAACAGTTTTAGGAATGGTAACGGAAGAAGCATTCTTCTTCATTCCTGTAACCATTACAGTGCCCTTACCATCAATATAGTCTGTAACAACCTGATATTTAAGATTACCCTTTGTATAAGTAATTCCCTTTAACGCTGGAACCTTGCAGGCTTTGAAAGCAAATCCCTCTTTCTTTGCAAACTTATGCGCAGCGGAATTTTTCTTACCACAGATTGTAGTTCCAGTTACTTTATAGAGCATCAAAGAACTAACATCCGTTGCGTTTTGATAAATTGTAAGCTCTTTCAAATTTGTACAGCTACCAAATGCCATGTTTTCAATCTTTTCTACATAATATGGAAGAGTAACTTCCGTTAATGATGTACATCCTGAAAATGCATCATATTCGATTTTTTTAATACTCTGTGGGAAATAGATAGTTGTTAATTTCTCACTCTTTGCAAACATAAATGCCGGAACTACTGTCAACCCATCTTCAAGTGTCACTGTCTTCAATCCTGAGCCACTAAAACAATGTCCACCACATTCTGTTACACCCTTAGGGATTGTTGCTTCTGTCAACGATTCACATTTAGAAAAGGTCTGGTCTCCAATATAGGTCAATCCCTTTGGAAATGTAATAGATTTGAGATTTGTACATCCATCAAATGCAAAACTATCAATTTTAGTTACACTAGATGGAATATCAACTGTTTCCAAAGCACCACAACCTCTAAAAATGTTATCTAGCACTACTGTGGTTCCCGGTTCAAAGGTAGCTTTTTTCACACCCGAGTCTCTGAAACAAGCACCACCACATTCTGTTACACTCTTAGGAATCGTAATTTCTGTTAACGACACACAGCCCGCAAAAGCCTGATCGCCCAAAAAAGTCAAAGAACTTGGAAGGGTTACCGACTTCAACCCTTCACAATAAATAAATGTATATCTGCCGATTTTTGTTAACGTATTAGGAAGCTGAAGTGATACCATATTATCACAATGATCAAACATCCAAGCATGATCTAATTCTGTAATTCCGTCTTCGATTACAACATTTGTAATACTCTTCTTATAGGAGTCCATCCACGGATTATCATCCACAACACCTTTACCACTAATTGTTAATGTTCCGTTGTTATAACTCCATGTCGCATTTGATCCGCAAGAACCAGAAGCTTCTGCTGCCATTACCTCCTTTGGCATAACAACCAAGCACAAAACTGCTAGCACCAAAGCCAAAGCATATTTTCTTAATTTCATTTTCCTTTTCCTCCTCTTATAAATATAATAAGAACCTTTTTTAAATTCCATCGATGATATCCACATTATAACAAACTATATTTCTTCTTTCTACCATTTTACACGTGCTTTTTTTGCTACCTATAGTTGCGGAGTACGTAGTATCAGCAAATATCACCTTCAGATTTTTTATATCAAAAGAGGGCAATAGAAGTCGCCCTCTATTGCCCCTAAAAGTTTATCCATCTATTGGTAAACCAGCCTGTACATTTCATCATTTGATAGTAGCCTTTTTACCAACACCTCTTGATGTGAATATTTTCTTATACTCCTTAGCCTTACTATTCGGAACATCAATCTTTGCTTTACTATATATTCCTTTAAATGCATTTTTCTTTACATTCTTTTTGGTA
>JAGAQX010000092.1 GCA_017622535.1 Lachnospiraceae bacterium
GAATTACCCTTTGCCCTGTATTGTAAAAATCAGGAAAAACGTATCCTAGAAGAAATGACAAGACTTCTTGAGATCACTTCACCTTTTGACGGAAAATATTTGCATATTGAACAAGCGTCCTTTAAGCTTTTTCCATATATGATGAGAGGTATGTACCAATTTCCGCCCTTTGCAGTAACAGATATTGCCTTTAGAGTCACTGACAAGACATTAAAGCTATGTTTTTTTAAAGAACAAAGCAAGAGGGAGCAAAACAAGAAAGAACAAAGCAAAAAAGATAGGGAACAAGGGAACAGTATATCGAAACAGGATAAGTTGATTGTAAAAGCTGGTTTTGCAAGATATTATAATCAAAGGATTACGATTGGTCCAAATGATATTTCTCTAGCTGCCAAGGCTTATCTATCTACGGATGAAGATGGCAATTCTGTGATACAATTGGATATGGTTTTTCCCGCGACCGGTTTTAGCAGAAAGATTAAGTTTTTCTTATTAGAAGATCGGATCGCTATCGAATGTATGGAGTATCCGGATATGAGGGCGATTGTAGACCAGGTGATTTATGGAGAAACTGTGCTTGCTGGTAATGCCATTGATTTGACTGGTAAGCTGCCAGAAGGTTTACGTGTGTTGATGGAACACAAGGTAGAGCCAAAGGTGAATGGAGTTTGGGTCGAATAGAATTCCTATATTGAAACGTAGATACAATATGTGCTATACTAAATGCGTTTGAAAACAAGATATATGTTTATCAAGGATTTACGCAAAGATATGTTTTGATAAAGATATATGTTATGAGACAATCATTTTGTGAGAAGAGATGAAAGGTAAGACTATCAATAAGGTAATGAAATCTTGGATAGGAATTGGTACAAATGAGATTTTGTAGTTTATATAGTGGAAGTAGTGGCAATTGTATATATGTTGGTTCAGACAATACACATTTATTGATTGATGTTGGTGTCAGTATGAAAAAGGTGGTTGCTGCATTACAAGAGATAGATGTAAAACCAGAGGAGATTAATGGAATATTGGTAACACATGAGCATTCGGACCACATCCAAGGTTTAGGTGTTTTTTTACGAAAATATGGGACTCCAGTTTACAGTACAAGTAAGACATTAGAGGCTGTTAGTCGATATAAGAATCTTGGTAAGGTTGATTTATCTCTTTTTCAGGGAATTGAGCCAGAACAAAGCTTTCAAATTAATGATTTGTGGGTAAAGCCAATCAGTATATGGCATGATTCGGTAGATCCAGTTTGTTATACAGTATCCGATGATAACAAAAAGATATCTATTGCAACGGATATGGGTGACTTTGATAGACATATTGTAGATGCGTTGTCTGACGCAGATGCTATGCTGATTGAAGCAAATCACGATGTTCGCATGTTAGAGGTTGGTCCGTATCCATTCCATTTAAAACAGCGTATTTTAAGCAAGCATGGACATTTATCCAACGAACGAGGCGGACAGTTGGTAAGAGAGCTTTTAAATGATCATATGAAAGGAATTTATCTTGGTCATTTAAGCAAGGAAAACAATTATCCGGAGCTTGCCTTTGAGGCGGTGAAGAACGAATTGTTCGGTAATCCCTATAGTAATGATTGCCGGGATTTTAATATGATGGTCGCAAATAGAGATGGACGTTCTCAGCTGATTGAAGTTTAATAGATTTGAATGGTTAAATTTTTTTTGAAGAGATGAATTATTTTTGTAGTGTTGAATGAATTTTCGCATTGCATGATTATCAAAGAAAGTGTATGATATAGCATGGTTGAAGTATGAGCGTTTATGTTGGTTCATTTCGCTTATCCAATATGAGGTATCATTTATTGAATATGAAACTATTACATAAAGGAGCATTTTAATTATGAAGAAAACAGTAATTTCAGTAGTAGGTATGGACAAAGTAGGTATTATCTTCCAGGTATGTAAATATCTTGCAGGTAATCAGATTAACATTTTAGACATCGCACAGACCATTGTTCAGGATTGGTTTAACATGATTATGATTGTTAACATTGAGAATTCGAACAAGGATTTTGCAACAATTGCATCTGAATTAAAACAGATTGGTGATGAGATTGGTGTTAATATTACATTACAGCAAGAAGAAATCTTTGATATGATGCACAGATTATAATCGGAGGATAGATATATGATTAATATTAATGAGGTTATGGAAACCAATGCGATGATACGAGAGGAGAACTTAGATGTTCGTACCATCACAATGGGTATTTCATTGTTAGATTGTATTACAGATGATTTAAAAACAACCTGTGATAAGGTTTATGAGAAGATTACCACCTCTGCTAAGGATTTGGTAAAGGTTGGTAAAGAATTAGAGATGGAATTTGGTATTCCTATTGTGAATAAGCGAATTTCTTTAACTCCGATTGCAATGGTAGGTAGCGCTTGCTGTAAATCAAGTGCGGACTATGTTGAGATTGCAAAGACCTTAGATGAGGCTGCAAAGACCGTTGGTGTTAACTTTATCGGTGGTTATTCAGCATTAGTTTCTAAGGGTATGACACCATATGATGAGATGTTAATCCGTTCTATTCCAGAAGCATTGAATGTTACATCCTTTGTATGTAGTAGTGTAAATGTTGGTTCTACTAAGACAGGTATCAACATGGATGCTGTAAAATTAATCGGTGAAATAGTGAAGGAAAGTGCGGAGCTTACAGCAGACAGAGATTGTATTGGACCTGCTAAGTTTGTAGTGTTCTGTAATGCGCCAGATGATAATCCATTTATGGCTGGAGCATTTCATGGTGTGACAGAGGCAGATCGTATTATTAATGTAGGTGTTTCTGGACCAGGTGTTGTTAAACGTGCATTGGAAGCAGTTCGTGGTGAGAACTTTGAGGTGCTTTGTGAGACAATTAAGAAGACTGCATTTAAGGTAACCCGTGTAGGTCAGTTGGTAGCAAAGGAAGCTTCTAAGAGACTTGGTGTGCCATTTGGTATTATTGACTTATCTCTGGCTCCAACTCCGGCTGTTGGTGATAGTGTTGGTGAGATTTTAGAGGAGATTGGTTTGGAATATGCAGGTGCACCTGGTACAACAGCTGCTCTTGCTTTGTTAAATGACCAGGTGAAGAAGGGTGGCGTTATGGCATCTTCTTATGTTGGAGGTCTTAGTGGTGCATTTATTCCTGTATCAGAAGATCAAAGAATGATTGATGCTGCAAGCTGTGGCGCTTTGACATTGGAGAAGCTCGAGGCTATGACCTGTGTATGTTCGGTTGGTCTTGATATGATTGCTATTCCAGGTGATACAAAGGCAACCACTATTTCTGGTATTATTGCAGACGAGATGGCAATTGGTATGGTGAACCAGAAGACAACTGCGGTTCGTATTATTCCTGCGGTTGGCAAGAAAGCTGGCGAAGTTTTGAATTTTGGCGGCTTGCTCGGATATGCGCCAATTATGCAGGTGAACCCATATAGCTGTGATGCATTTATTAATCGCGGTGGTAGAATTCCTGCCCCAATTCATAGCTTTAAGAATTAAATCATACATAAAATAGAAGCTTATTGTATGAGTAACTGTTTTTTATAGACACGAGTATATTTTCTTTTAAGAAATAATTAAGATGTTTTATTTCAGCAGTAGTGCTATAGTGCAGATAGGGAAGATTTGTTTGGGGAATACATTTGAAGGAGGAAGCTTATGTTGATAACAAATGTACCTTTAATGATTGCTTTATTTATTATTGTTGTATCCTGTGCAGTGTTATTATTTAAGTCTGTAGATAAGGATGCAAAGGAAGAAAGAGAATATTATGATTCTTTATCTGAACGTGAGAAGAGAGAATATGCGATGAAGTATAATAAGGAACAGCAGGCAAAGCATGCTACAGTTTCTGCAAATAGCATTTCTGGTTCTAGAAGATTTTTGTAATTTATTATTTACTATTAAATTAAATAAGATATTTGAAAGTCCGCAGTATTACTATTGTGGACTTTTTTTGATGGTATATTTTATTCTTGCTTCCTCATATAATGTGATGGGATAAGCAATAGGAGGAGCGATGATTATGAATGAAATGTATTCGGAAGTAAGGGAGCATTTACGTCAGCAGCATGCAATGAATACCCAGGAAATTCACGGAAAAAAGGTGGACAATTTTAATAAATATAGGTATTATGGGAATGATGGTGTAGAAGAGACGAATACACCATTGGTTTCTTTTAAAACAAAAGCATTTGTGTTCATTTCCGGTGTGATGCTATTTTCTTGCTATATCTATGGTGGTCAGGATTTAGAAAAGGGTGCAAGAATGGCTTGGACAGAGATGAAGACAACAATTGTGAAGCTTGAGGCAGAAGAACCAGCAGTAAAACAAGCCATGAGTTATGTTAGAAAGGCATATGGTGAAGTAGAAGATTTTACAAAAACCTATATGAATGTAGGTGAGTAGACATATTAAATGATTCGTGAAATGTTTCGCGAAGATAAAAGATATAGCAATAAGGAGGAATACGTAGCACAATTATGAAAATGCTTCAATGAAAATGTATTAATGTAAATATTTCAACGCACATACTTCATAGGAAGCCGTATTTAATTGTGATTAACGCAGAAGAATATGACAAAATTAGCACTTTCAGATGAGATTTTAATGGAAATTGAAAAGCCGGCAAGATATATCGGTAATGAAGTGAATATGGTGAAGAAGGACTTAGAGTCTGTAGATATTCGCTATTGTATGTGTTTTCCAGATGTTTATGAAATTGGAATGAGCCATCTTGGTATTCAGATTTTATATGACATGTTTAACAAGCGTGAAGATACCTATTGTGAACGTGTGTATTCGCCATGGCCTGATTTGGATAAAATAATGAGAGAACAGGATATTCCGTTGTTTTCTCTAGAAACACAGACACCGATTAAAGATTTTGATTTTTTAGGTATTACCTTGCAGTATGAGATGTGTTATACCAATGTTTTGCAGATATTAGAGCTTGGCAAGATTCCTGTTTGGGCAAAGGATCGAACATTGGATGATCCCATTGTGTTTGGCGGTGGTCCCTGTAGCTATAATCCGGAGCCGATTGCAGAGTTTTTTGATGTGTTCTATATCGGTGAGGGTGAAACCCGTTATGATGAAGTATTTGATGTATATAAGGATATGAGAGAAAAGGGTGCAACAAGAGAGGATATTTTGCATACGATTTCCCAAATCCCTGGTATGTATGTTCCTTCTATGTACTTGGTTACTTATAAAGAAGATGGAACGATAGCATCCTTTGAGCCAAAGTACGATGATGTACCAAGAACCATTATCAAGGAAATCGTATTAGATTTTGATAGTGCACCGTATCCAGAAAAACCATTAGTGCCACATATGAAGGTAACTCAGGACCGAGTAACCTTAGAAATTATGCGTGGCTGTATCCGTGGTTGTCGTTTCTGTCAGGCTGGTATGATTTATCGTCCGACAAGACAAAAAAATGTGGAATTACTAAAAAAATATGCCCGTGAAATGATAGCAAATACCGGACATGAGGAGATTTCCTTAAGTTCATTAAGCTCATCTGATTATGAGTGTTTGAAGGAGTTTACGTATTTCTTGATTGATGAAATTAGTAACAATGATGTGAATATATCATTACCTTCCTTACGTATTGATGCATTTTCTTTGGATGTGATGAAGAAGGTACAGGATGTTAAGAAGAGCTCGCTTACCTTTGCACCAGAGGCGGGAACACAGCGTCTTCGTGATATTATTAATAAAGGCTTGACTGAAGAAGTGATTTTAAATGGTGCTATGCAGGCGTTTCAAGGTGGTTGGAACAAGGTGAAATTCTATTTTATGTTAGGACTACCTTTCGAAACGGAAGAGGATGCAGAAGGCATTCCGAAGCTTTGTCAGACTGTTGCAGAGGCTTATTATAGTATTCCGAAGGAAGAAAGAAATGGCAAGGTTGCTATTACAGCATCCGCATCCTTCTTTGTACCAAAGCCCTTTACACCATTCCAGTGGGCTCCAATGCTAGATCCACAGACTTATCGTGATAGAGCGCATCATGTAAAGGATACCTTCCGTGAACAGACTAATGCGAAGTCTATGAAATTTACTTATCATGAGACCGATGTATCTGCATTAGAGGGCGTGTTGGCAAGAGGTGACAGAAAGCTAAACCAGGTAATTTATGATGTATATAAGAGTGGTGCTATTTTTGATGCATGGACAGAGTGGTTTGACAATGAGAAGTGGATGGCAGCATTTGAGAAAAATGATATCGACATGAATTTCTATACTACAAGAGAACGTGAAGTGACCGAAATTCTTCCATGGGATTTTATTGATATCGGTGTGTCAAAGAAATTCTTAGCAGAGGAATGGAATCGTGCAAAACAGGGTATTGTTACTCCAAATTGTCGGGAGAAATGCTCTGGTTGTGGCGCAGCAAAATTTGGAGGAGGTGTCTGCTTTGAAGGTAAGAATTAAATATACAAAATCAGGCACAATGAAATACATTGGTCACTTGGATGTCATGCGTTATTTTCAAAAGGCAACGAAGCGTGCAGGACTGGATATTGCGTATTCGAAGGGATTTAGTCCTCATCAGCTGATGTCCTTTGCGGCACCATTAGCACTAGGGGTTACCAGTGAAGGTGAATACTTTGATGCAGAGTTCAATACTCTTGTTTCATCGGATGAGTTTGTAAGACGTTACAATGAACAGATGGTAGATGGAATGGCGGTAAATGATGTGATTTTGTTACCGGATAATGCCAAGAACTCCATGTCTATTGTTGCTGGTTCAGATTATTATGTGACGATTTTAGATAGAAATAGTAATACTGAAGATGGCTGTTCGGATGATGAGAATAATCTTGGTTATAGCGAGCGAAAAACAAAACTTTTATCGCTGGTTCCACATTTACTAAAAAAAGAAACGATTGAAGTTCTTCGAAAGACAAAGAAGAATGAGAAGGTGGAGGATATCAAGCCAGGTATTTTCAAATTGGCAGTTGTTGAGGATAAAATATATATGTTCCTTGCAACGGGTAGTGAGTATAATTTGAAACCAGAATCGGTTGTAGAAGCTCTTTGCAAAGAAGCAGGGATTGAATACAACAAGTTCGATTATCATGTGCACCGTTTAGAGACTTATATGAAAAATGAAGCAGGTGAGCTTGTTTCTTTGCTTGAAAGTGGGACAAGAATTGAGTAATAAGGAGTACATCAAAATATGACGTACAGGAAATACAGAACAGGAAGACGATTGCTGGCAATATTATTGATGTGTATTATGACATTGTCTGTTTTTTATCCAGTACAGGCAAAGTCTTCCACATCTAAGATAAAGTTGTCGTTAACCGGAAAAAGTGCAGTGATTATGGATATAGATTCTGGTAAGATTCTATACAGTAAAAATGCAAATGTGAAACGACATAATGCAAGTACAACAAAACTTGCAACTGCAATTGTTGCTGTGGAACAGAATAAGTCGTTAAAGAAAAAAATTAAAATATCAAGTAATGTAGGTAAGATTGGTAGTGATGCTGATATTGTAAAGCTTGGAATGCGCACAGGGGATTCTTATTATTTAAAGGATTTGCTTCATGCCATGCTTTTAAAGTCAGCAAATGACACTGCTGTAGCAATCGCTGAGGGAACCAGTGGTAGTGAGGCACGTTTTATGAAGCAGGTCAATAAGAAAATGAAAAAGATTGGCTGTAGGAAAACCGTATTTGGAACACCAAGCGGTTTGCGTTCTAGTAAGACTCATTATACCACTGCAAAGGATTTGGCGTTGATTACTAGATATGCTTACCAGAATGATACAATTCGAAGTATTTTGAAGAAAAAGACCTATTCATTCAAAAGCTTAGGTGGAAGAAAACATACGGTATCAAGTACCAATATGCTATTAAAAAATAAAGACTATTATTGTATTGGTAAAACTGGTAATGGTGATACTGCAAAGTATTGCTATACAGGTGTTTATACATACAAAGGTCATTCTTATGTAATCGTATCATTAGGAAATGCTACCGATGGTGGTAAATGGAATGATGCAAAGAAAATGATAGCAGCATGTAAAAAACATGCGAAAGAAATGCAGAAGACGCTTGTATTGAATGAGACGTTGGTACAAATGCGAATGAATTCTACTTATAAACTAAAGGTGTTGAAAACGAAAGGGAAGGTTACCTGGAGCAGTAAGAATTCAAAGATTGCTTCTGTGGATGAGAATGGCGTTGTTACTGGTAAGCAGGCTGGGGCAACAACGATATATGCTAAAGTATATGGTAAGACGTTAAAATGTAAGGTGAATGTATTAGATTTAGCTGCGTCATCCGAATACGTGCCAGCAGAAAAGGACTAAGAATTATTGTTATGCAACAATTGTAGTGACTATGTAGTGATTGTTTTAAAGAAATCGAGGAATGAATATGACACAGGCTGTAATTACACAATTAAATAACCAGCGTTTTCTGTTATTGTATGAAGATAGTGAGCTTGTAGAATGTCATCCTTTACAGGAAGAGCAGTCTTTACAAATTGGAAATATTTATATTGGAAGAGTAGAAAAGGTTGTAAAAAACATTCAGTCGGCATTTGTTCGCTTAGATGCGGAGCATGTTGGATATCTTCCATTGAATGATAAACCAGCATTTGTATTGAATCGAAAGCTACCAAAGGGATTACCATCTATTGCGGAAGGAGATAAGGTTTTAGTACAGGTCGAACAAGAGCCACAGAAAATGAAGCAGGCAAGAGTAACCGGAAATATATGTCTTAGTGGTGATTATGTGGCTTTGGATTTGTCAGGTGGTCATGTTGGTGTTTCTAAAAAGATTAAGAATGCGGATAGAGTAGCAGAATTGAAATCCTTGATTATATCAGAGCAAAAAAAACAAGATGAGTCTGTTGTATCAACTAATAAGTTTGTGGGTTCTGTCAAACAAGATACTGCTTCGCAAGATGATTCCGGTGTACAATATGGTTGCGTATTGCGAACTGCCTGTGAAAATGCGTCAAATGAGGCTGTATTAGACGAATACAGACATTTAATTGTGGAGATGGAGGAAATACTCCATAAGGCTGAATTTGAGCGAAATACAGGCTGTATCAAAACTGGAAAGTCAGAGTGTTTAGCGTTGCTTTGTGATTATGGAATGGACCGAATCGATGAGATTAAGACGGATTTGGTGGACGTGCAGAAAGAATTATTACAGAGTAGTAACGATGCTATACATCCTGGATTGACTTTCTATGACGATAAGGAATATCCATTATGTAAGTTGTTGAGCCTAGAGACAGAAATCAAGAAATTATTAAGTAAGAAGGTTTGGTTAAAATCAGGTGGATTTCTTGTAATAGAGCCAACAGAAGCGATGGTTGTAATTGATGTCAACACGGGTAAATCTATTGGAAAAAAGGATAAGGATAAACATATATTGAAACTGAATTTGGAAGCTGCAGAGGAGATTACAAAGCAATTACGTTTGCGTAACTTATCCGGTATTATTATGATAGACTTTATCAATATGAGCAACGATGAAGATAAGCAACAGGTGGTAAAATGTTTGGAAAGCGGATTAAGAAACGATAAGATACCAGGATATTTTGTTGAGATAACTAAACTAGATGTATTTGAAATGACTAGAAAGAAAGTAAGAAGACCATTACATGAGATCATAAATTGGTAAATATATTTTTGTAAAGAGTGGTATAAATCCACTCTTTTTTTTATATAAGAATGTTATAATATTTAAGTAAATTTTTATATTTTTAGAAAGATAAATGAAGTATAATTAGAAATATCGTAGCATATTAAAAATTCAATAACATAAGACAAGGAGAATATATAATGTATATGGTATTTGATGTGGGGGCAACCACAATTAAGTATGCCTGGATGACGGCTGAAGGAGATATTGTTGAGAAGGGCAATGTTCCAACGCCGAACAAAATTGGTGATAAGATGGATGATTTCTTAGATGCAATTGGTGGTGTATATTATGCTTACAAAGAAAAAGGTGAAGTGGAAGGGATAGCTATAGGGTTACCTGGTCAGGTAGACGTTGAACAAGGAATTGTCTATAGTGGCGGAGGTATTCGTTACATGGACCGAGTATATCTTCGTGACTTAGTATCATCACGTTGCGATGGTATAAAGGTTTCTGTAGAAAATGATGCCAAGTGTGCAGCTTTAGCGGAGGTTTGGCTGGGAAACGCAAAGGATGTAGATGATGCCTGTGTTCTAGTGTTTGGAACAGGAATTGGTGGTGCGATTATTAAGGACCGAAAAGTACATAGAGGAAAGCACATGCTAGCTGGTGAGATTTCTTATTGTTTGGAAGGAATGAAACGTGAGGAGCTTTGTAAGGTGACAACTATTGAAGATATCGTGTCATTAGAGGAAAGTAACGACAGAATTCCATTTGTACAAGCTGCAAAATGTTCTGCATTTGGTTTGTCCTGGCGTGTGGCAAGAGCAAAGGGAATATCATTAGATGGTGTTAATGGTAAGGTTATTTACGAATGGGCAAAAGCCGGCGATACGATAGTAAATGAAATACTAGAGGATGTATATTTTGATATTGCAAAGCTATGCATTAATATGTATGTAATGCATGATCCGGAGGTGATTCTGATCGGTGGTGGAATTAGCGAAGAGCCAGCATTTATTGAAGGAATACAAAAATATGTCACGGCTTTAATGCCACTGAGTAAAGTGTACAAGCATATTCGTTTAGATATATGTAAGTTCTTAAATGATTCCAATTTATATGGAGCATTGTATAATTTTAAACAGATGTATGGTTTGTTATAAATGGAAAGGAGATTAGTATGTTATTATCCAATATTAAGAAATTACCAGAAGATTTTTTATGGGGTGC
>JAGAQX010000009.1 GCA_017622535.1 Lachnospiraceae bacterium
AAAAACAGAGTTCCAAATCTGTCCTAGCTGTGCAGATACATCCATCCCCGCCTCTGCTGCGATAGCTGCTAACCAGCCATTTGCTCCTTCTGCGGCTACCTGGTTTGGGTTAACAAATACAATATACGCCATAGCAAAAAATGTAGTCAAACCACCGATAATCTCAGCTTTCACGGTAGAACCACGTTCTGAAATTTTGAAAAACTTATCCATCGTTCTCCTCCTTATATTATAAATCGATACGATATTACATTCTAAATTATATTTTATACATCGAATGATTTTTAATCCATTTCTACCATATTCTTTCAATGAACGAACAAAATCCACATGTGTCAGCACTATCTGACAATGCTATTATGATTAATAAAAAGGGATTTGTAATACGAATATTGCAAATCCCTTTTGTATTGCATAATCTTATGACAAAAGCATAAGTATTCTGCTTATAATTACTTGTTAGCTAACTGAGCCTTAATTGCCTCTGTAAGCTGTGGAACGATCTTATTCAAATCTCCAACGATACCGTAATCAGCTACATCAAAAATAGGAGCATCCTCATCCTTGTTGATAGCGATGATGATATCAGACTCTTCCATACCAGCAACGTGCTGAATAGCACCTGAAATACCGATAGCGAAGTATACGTTAGGACGAACAGTCTTACCTGTCTGACCTACCTGTAAGTCTCTTGGTAACCAACCAGAGTCAGTTACTGCACGAGAACAGCTTACTGTTCCACCAAGAACAGCTGCTAAGTCCTCAAGAAGCTTGAAGTTCTCTTTGCTTCCAACACCACGACCACCAGATACCAAAATCTTAGCGTCCATGATATCAACTGTATCAGATACAGCCTTAACAACTTCAAGAATCTCTACATACTTATTATCTGGAGTAAATCCTGGATTAAACTCTACGATGTTAGCCTTAGCACCAGCGATTGGCTCAATCTTCTGCATAACACCTGGACGAACAGTTGCCATCTGTGGACGGTTGTCCGGACATGCGATTGTAGCAATTGTGTTACCACCAAATGCAGGACGAGTCATTAATAACTGACCATGCTTCTGCTCCTGATTTGGAAGTGGATTCAATGGGAAATCACCAATCTCAAGTACTGTACAGTCAGCTGTAAGACCTGTAGCTACACGAGCTGATACACGAGGTCCTAAATCTCTACCGATTGCTGTTGCACCTACTAATACGATGTCTGGCTTAAACTCATTGATAACAGATGCCAATGCATGTGTATAAGGCTCTGTTCTATACTCTTTTAATTCTGGGTCATCTACAACGATAACCTTATCTGCACCGTACTCAGCTAATTCGTCAGCCAAGCCCTTAACGTCAGAACCGATAAGAACTGCTGTTACATCTGTGTCAAGATCCTTTGCAAGGTCTCTTGCTTTACCAAGTAACTCAAGTGCGATACTACTAATTTTGTTGTCTACCTGCTGTGCGTAGACATATACGCCCTTATATGCTTCTAAACTCATTTTATTCACCACTTTTACCTTTCTGAATTTTCAAAACACGAATATTAGATAACATGCTTTGTAAGTAATTTATCCATAATGTAGCTTACAGCCTCGTCTGGAGAATCTGGTGTAACCTTCTCACCAGCACCCTTTCTTACCTTATCAGAAGCCTTAGCGATCTTAGTAGGAGAACCCTTCAAACCAAGGTTTGCATCATCTACATCAACAAGATCTGCTCTTCCCCAAACAGTAATCTCAGCATCATATGCGTCGAAGATTCCACCTGGTGTCATGTAACGTGGCTCATTTAACTCAGCAAGAGCTGTAACAAGACAAGGCATCTGAGCCTTAACCATGTGATATCTATCCTCATACTGACGCTTAACAATTACACTGTTACCTTCAATCTTTAAATCCTCTGCATAAGAGATTACAGGGATGTTAAGGTGCTCAGAAATCTGAGGACCTACCTGAGCAGTATCACCATCGATAGCCTGACGACCTGTGATGATTAAATCATACTCTAAGTTACGAATTGCACCAGCTAATGTTGTAGAAGTAGCCCAAGTATCAGCACCACCAAGAACTCTATCTGTTACAAGAATTCCCTTATCAGCGCCCATAGCCATAGCCTCACGAAGAACTTCCTCAGCCTTTGGAAGACCCATTGTTACAACAGTAACTTCTGCACCGTACTCATCCTTCAAACGAAGTGCTGCCTCAAGACCAGCCTTATCATCTGGGTTCATGATTGTAAGCATTGCACCTCTATCTAATGTTCCATCTGGATTAAATTTAACTCCACCCTTTGTATCAGGTACCTGTTTTACACAAACAACTATCTTCACGTTAATTACCTCCTAGTTTAATAAATTTGCAGAGATAACCATACGCTGAACTTCTGAAGTTCCTTCGTAAATCTCTGTGATCTTAGCATCACGCATCATACGCTCAACGCCGTACTCTTTAATATAACCATATCCACCATGTAACTGAACTGCCTTAGTTGTCACTTCCATAGCAACCTCTGCAGCATATAACTTAGCCATAGCAGCCTCTACTGAATAAGAAACCTTAGCACCATTCTGGTATTCACCCTTCTTCATAGCAGCCTTGTAAACTAACAACTTAGCAGCCTCTACCTTAGTAGCCATATCAGCTAACTGGAACTGAGTATTCTGGAATGCAGAAATACTTCTACCGAACTGCTTTCTTTCCTTAACATAGTTAATTGTTGTCTCCAAAGCACCCTCAGCAATACCAAGAGCCTGAGCAGCGATACCGATACGACCACCATCTAATGTATGCATAGCGATACCAAATCCCTTACCCTTAGCACCTAATAAGTTCTCCTTTGGAATACGGCAATCTGTGAAGATTAACTCATATGTAGAAGAAGCACAGATACCCATCTTGTTTTCCTTTGTACCAAAAGTAAATCCTGGTGTACCCTTCTCAACGATAAATGCTGAAATTTCCTTCTGCATTCTACCACGCTTCTCAATCTTACCTGTTACAGCAATGATGATATAAATGTCAGCTTCTTTACCGTTTGTGATAAAGCACTTAGAACCATTTAATACCCACTCATCACCATCTAATACAGCCTTTGTCTGCTGTCCCTGTGCATCTGTACCAGCACCTGGCTCAGTCAAACCGAAAGCTCCTAACTTCTTACCAGAAGCTAAATCAGGAATATACTTCTCCTTCTGCTCTGGTGTACCATATGTCTGAATTGGATCAACACAAAGAGATGTATGTGCAGATACAATAACACCTGTAGTACCACAAACCTTTGATAATTCCTCAACACACATAGCATAAGTTAAAGGATCACAACCCTGACCACCTAACTCCTTTGGAACAGGAATACCTAAAAATCCTGCCTTTGCCATCTTCTCAACTGTCTCTCTTGGGAATCTATGTTCTTCATCGATTTCCTGAGCAAGTGGCTTTACTTCATTCTCAGCAAACTCTCTGAAAAGTGTCTGCGCCATTTCATGTTTCTTACTTAAAGTGAAATCCATTTTAATTTCCTCCTATAAAATTGTTCCTATAGAACTTTTATGTCTGTTTCACAGACTTTAATAAAAGTCAAATGTCTGCATCTCTTAACAAGCATGCTTGTAAGAGACACAGTCGCTTGACAGTATTTTACTGTATAATTACTGAGCATCCATAGGTGTCTTTGTACGGTCAGCATTGTAGATATAGAATCCCTTACCGCTCTTAACACCAAGGTTACCACCACGAACCATCTTACGAAGCAATGGACATGCACGGTACTTATTATCACCTGTCTCATTGTAAAGAACGTCCATGATTGCAAGACAAATATCCAAACCAATGAAATCACCTAACTCAAGAGGTCCCATTGGATGATTTGCTCCAAGCTTCATAGCTGCATCGATACCAGCTACATCAGAAACACCTTCCATCTTAATGAATGCAGCTTCATTAATCATTGGAATTAAGATACGGTTAACAACGAAACCAGCAGCCTCGTTAACCTGTACAGGTGTCTTACCGATTTCCTCAGAAATCTTAACAATCTTATCAACTGTCTCCTGTGGTGTGTTCACACCAGCAATTACCTCTACTAACTTCATACGATCAGCAGGATTGAAGAAATGCATACCGATCATAGGACGTGTAAGTCCATTACCAATCTCAGTAATTGAAAGACTAGATGTGTTTGAAGCGAAGATACACTCTGGCTTAGCAATCTTATCTAACTCAGAGAATGTTGTCTTCTTAACGTTCATATCCTCAAATGCAGCTTCAACGATCAAATCGCAATCTGCACAAAGATCTTCCTTAAGACCTGGTGTGATGCTGTTAAGAATTGCATCTACCTTAGCCTGATCCATTTTTCCTTTTTCTACAAGTCTTGCATAACCTTTTGCAATCTTGTCCTTACCGCCTTCAGCCCACTCCTGCTTGATGTCACAAAGAGCTACTTCATATCCATCAACCTGTGCGAATGCCTTAGCAATACCCTGACCCATGGTTCCTGCACCAATAACGCCAACTTTCATTTTCATGTCCTCCTAAAAATAATATATTGTTGAATACACAATTTGAATTCATATACGTTTCGTTCAAATTGATATCCTTATTTCACACGTATAGGATGGTCAAAATGGCCACCCTAATCGTGTTAAAATCTAAAATTAAATCAATTACTTATTCTGGAAAGGAACAACCTTTAACTTCTTTTCCTTATCCTTCTCTAAGAAATTGCCCATACCAGCTCTCTGGTCTTCTGTCTCAAAGCAATCACCGAACAACTTCTCTTCGATTACGATTGCCTGATCCATATCTACATCCAAACCATCGTTAATTGCCTTCTTGCAGTTACGAACAGCGATTGGAGCCTGCATAGCGATACCTGCTGCCATCTTCTTAGCTGCATCCATCAACTCTTCCTGTGGATATACTGCATTAACAAGACCGATACGATAAGCTTCGTCTGCCTTGATGTTACGTGCTGTGTAAATCATCTGCTTAGCCATACCAGCACCAACTAAACGAGCTAATCTCTGTGTGCCACCAAATCCTGGTGTGATACCAAGACCAACCTCTGGCTGACCAAAGATTGCATTATCAGAACAAATTCTGATATCACAGCTCATTGAAATCTCACATCCACCACCTAATGCAAAGCCGTTAACAGCTGCAATTACTGGAAGTGGGAATGTCTCTAACTTACGGAATACATCGTTACCCTTCTTACCGAAAGCTTCACCTTCTGCCTTTGTAAGAGTAGACATCTCTCCGATATCAGCACCAGCAACAAATGACTTGTCTCCGGCACCTGTCAAAATCAAAGCTCTAGTAGTGTTAAGATCAACTGCATCTAATGTTGCATCTAACTCTTCTAACACTTGACTATTCAATGCATTCAATGCCTTTGGACGATTGATAGTAATAACACCTACAAATCCGTCCTGCTCATATGTAATAAATTCCATATGTATATCTCCTTACTTAGTGTATATTTTCTAGACAATTGCAAAACGAAACATAAGTATGTGATGTTGTGTAAGTATAACAAACCAACGCAGGCACGCTTTCGCTGCCCTTGGCTCGTAGCGGTACTAAACTCGACTTCGTCTCGTTAAGTGCCGACGGCCGCGCAGCACCTGCTTGTTGGTATTTGTTAAACTCACACAACTCAACACACATCTTCGGTCGTTTTGCAATTGTCAATTCACATTCATTAATTGATAGATATAAGTCTTGTGATTAGTCACGCTCTACGATAGTAGCACAACCCATACCACCACCGATACAAAGTGTAGCAAGACCCTTCTTAGCGTCCTTAGCTTCCATCTCATGAAGAAGTGTAACAAGGATACGACATCCAGAAGCACCAACTGGGTGACCAAGTGCAATTGCACCACCGTTTGGATTCAACTGCTTATCAACATCGATACCAAGGTCTTTACCTACAGCGATAGACTGTGCAGCAAATGCCTCGTTAGCCTCGATAATATCAAAGTCTTCAATCTTCATATCAGCCTTAGCCATAACCTTCTGTGTTGCTGGAACAGGACCGATACCCATAACCTCTGGTCTACAGCCTGCTAAAGCACCTGCAACAAATGTAGCCATTGGCTTAACACCAAGCTCCTTAGCCTTCTCTTCGCTCATTACTACGATTGCAGCAGCACCGTCATTGATACCAGATGCATTACCTGCAGTAACAAAACCATCCTTATTAATTGGACGAAGTTTTGCAAGACCTTCCATTGTAGAACCAGCTCTTGGTCCTTCATCCTTAGCGAATACGATATCGCCCTTTCTATTCTTAATTGTCACAGGAACGATTTCCTTATCGAAAGCGCCATTAGCCTGAGCAGCCTCAGCCTTCTGCTGACTCTTTAATGCAAACTCATCAAGCTCTTCACGAGTAAGTCCCCACTCCTCACAGATGTTGTCAGCTGTCTTAATCATATGGTAATCATTGAATGCATCCCAAAGAGCATCGTTTACCATTGTATCCTTCATTGTAGCATTACCCATACGGTAACCGAAACGAGCCTTGTCAAGTGCATATGGTGCCATTGACATGTTCTCCATACCACCAGCAACAACGATATCAGCATCGCCTGCCTGAATCATCTGAGCTGCCATGTTAACACAGTTCAAACCTGAACCACAAACAACGTTAACTGTAACAGCTGGAACCTCATTTGGCAAACCAGCCTTAATTGAAGCCTGACGTGCAACGTTCTGACCAAGACCAGCCTGGATTACACAACCCATATATACATGGTCAACCTTCTCAGCTGGAACACCAGCTCTCTCTAAAGCTTCCTTAATTACGATAGCACCTAAATCTGCTGCTGGAGTAGTACTTAAAGTTCCACCCATAGTTCCGATTGCTGTACGACATGCGCCAGCTAAAACAACTTTCTTTGACATAATAAAACATCCTCCACTTTTATTTTTTGTAGGTTAAAATGAACCCTTCCGTCAACAATAAAACGAAACCTAGCTTTTAACCACACAATTTGCTAACATGATACCATAATTTGTATGAACATGCAACCGATTATCAAGGTCTACAAGGGGAATTTATGCCCATTTTTTGTTCTTTTTTTTGAACATTTTTCTAAATTTTTCGCGATATCTTATTGTTTTTTGTTTCTTCGAGATGAACTGTCATTTTTTCTAGACGTACTTCTTCCTGTTTTTTTGTTATCTATGTTTTTGCCAAATCTTTGGTTTTGTTTATTATTAGACCGATTTGTCTTTTGCTCTTTTTTAATTTTTGATGAATTAGACTGTTTCTCTATATTTTTCTTTTTCAGATTATTAACCTTCTTGACCTTTCCATCTTCTTTGTTCATTTTCCTAGGTGGAATCAAGCATTCCTTACCAAAGCCGATCAAATCCTGTCTGCCGCATTTAAGCAACGCTTCTTTAACAAGATCATAATTCTCCGGTCTCTTGTATTGTATTAAAGCTCTTTGCATAGCCTTTTCATGTGGATTCTTTGGAACATAAACTTTTTCCATATTTCTTGGATCTACACCTGTATAATACATACAGGTAGAAATGGTAGATGGTGTTGGATAAAAGTCTTGTACTTGTTCCGGCATATACCCCAAATCTCTGATATGCTCAGCCAGTGTTATCGCTTCTTTCAAGCCCGAGCCCGGATGAGACGACATGAGATATGGAACCAAATACTGCTCCATTCCAAGCTTTTTGTTCACATCATAAAACCGATCCACAAATCTCTGATACACTGAATTGCTTGGTTTTCCCATCAACTGTAAAACCGGATCTGCCACATGCTCTGGTGCCACACGCAACTGCCCACTAATATGGTGCTTGCACAGCTCCTTCATAAAACTATCATGTTTATCAGCTAATACATAATCAAAACGGATACCTGAACGAATAAATACCTTCTTGACTCCTGGAATAGCCCGTAGCTTTCGAAGTAGCGAAATATAATCCGAATGGTCGGCCTTCATATTTTTGCAAGGTGATGGAAACAGGCATTGCTTATTCTTACAAACACCCATGCTCATTTGTTTTTCACAGGACGGAGCTCTGAAATTCGCCGTCGGACCACCAACATCATGAATATATCCCTTGAATTCCGGATCCTTTGTCATAAGTTCCGCTTCCTTTATCAATGACTCATGACTTCTACACTGCAAAATACGTCCTTGATGAAAGGTTAGCGCACAAAAACTACAACCACCAAAACAACCCCGATTGCTCGTCAAAGAAAACTTAATTTCCGAAATTGCTGGCACTCCACCAGCTTGTTCGTAAGAAGGATGATAGGTTCTCATATAAGGCAACTCATATACATCATCCATTTCCTGCGTAGTCAATGGTTTGGCAGGTGGATTCTGCACAATATAACGCTTTTCTCCATAGCATTCAATCAAAGGCTTTGCTGTAAATGGATCTGTATTTTGGTACTGGATTTGAAAGCTCTTTGCGTAATTTAGCTTATCTTCTTGAACTTCATTAAATGTTGGTAATTCGATTCCTTCGTATACATTATCTATCTCGCGAGTTTTGTATACTGTCCCTGCCACAAATGTAATATCCTTCACATCTAGTCCACTGTTTAATGCATCTGCAATTTCAACCATTGCATGCTCGCCCATACCATAACTCAACAAATCTGCGCCTGAATCAATCAAAATTGATTTTTTCATCCGATCGGACCAATAATCATAGTGTGCCATTCTTCTGAGACTTGCCTCGATACCACCTATGATAATCGGAACATTCTTATAGGTTCTTTTTATCAGATTACAATACACAATCGTGGCGTAATCCGGACGTTTTCCTGCGACACCACCTGGAGTATATGCATCTGTACTTCTTCTTTTCTTTGAAACAGAATAGTGATTCACCATCGAATCCATATTACCCGCATTTACCAAAAAACCTAATCTCGGTTCACCAAATACCGTAATACTTTCTGCATCCTTCCAATCTGGCTGCGAGATAATAGCGACCTTGTATCCATGGGATTCCAGTACTCTGCTAATAATGGCCGTACCAAAAGACGGGTGATCCACATATGCGTCACCTGTTACAAAAACAAAATCCGGTTGTTCCCAACCAAGCCTATTCATTTCTTCTCTGGTAATTGGTAAAAATCCCATAATTCTATCCTTTCAAAATCCTAAAACATGCACAACGACTCTCATTTTCTTCTCATATAAAGAATAATAAAGCGCTAATCCAACCACTTGTATAAATGGTCTCCATCAGCGCTTTACTTTCCTATTCTATTACTCAGCGTATTCTCTATCTGCCAATGTAATTCACTGAACGTCCAGCACCAAAAACAACCGCTTCTAGTGCAGTTGGCGCTACATACGCGTGAATACCTGTGCTTTCTTCTACAAGCTTATCCATACCATACATTAGGCTTCCACCACCAGTTAAAACAATACCATGTTCCGCTACATCGGCAACCAGCTCTGGTGGAGAAATCTCCAACACATTATGAATGGTATCTAAAATCTGTGCTGTTACTTCCGCAAAAGCTTCAATTGTTTCTTCTGAAGACACAACAATTCTTGCAGGGAAACCAGTAACTAAATCTCTACCCTTCACTTCCATTGTGATTGGCTCCTGACGAGGATAAACCGAACCAACTGTCATCTTGATTTTCTCCGCAGTAGGCTCACCAATCAAAAGATTATACGTTCTACGAATGTACTTAATAATTGCATCATTATAGTCATCCCCTGCAAGCTTCAAGGAATTACTGACAACAATGCCACCTAATGAAATAACCGCAACATCCGTTGTTCCACCACCAATATCCACAATCATGTTACCTCTAGGCAACGAAATGTCAATATCTGCACCGATTGCTGCTGCAATTGGTTCTTCCATAATCTCTACATGCTTAGCGCCTGAATGATATACAGCATCCTCAACACCACGTTTCTCTAGCTCTGTAACACCACTTGGCACACAGACACAAATTCTTGGACGGCTAAACATTCTCTTCTTCTGCATAGCAGTCTCTATAAATGTCTTAAGCATTCTTTCTGTTACCATATAATCAGAAATTACACCCTGCTTCAAAGGACGAATCACTTCGATATTATCCGGTGCTTTTCCCATCATTGCCTTTGCCTTATTGCCAATTGCAATCAATCGTTTGGAGCGTTTTTCAAATGCAACCACTGAAGGTTGGTTAATAACAATCCCCTTTCCTTTCACATAAACAAGAACATTGGCTGTTCCTAAATCAATTCCTATATCCATATCAAACATGATAAAATATCCTCCACTACTATATCGTATATCATAAATCCATGTATTATCATAAGTCAGTTATTTACATAATACCAAAAATAAGCGAAAAAACAAACCCTTTTTTGTTATTTCTAAATATTTCTTGTTAGTCATTACACAATATATAGGTATTGTGTTCATTTTTAATAATCAAATAATCGTTAATCCAACACCTCACGCAACATATCACTGATGAATTCAATCATATACTTTCATCCAGATATCATTTACACAAAAAGAAAAGTGCTGAATATATGATTCAACACTTTTCTTCAAAATCATTAAATTTTATTCAAAGTCTGCTGGAACCAAGCGATGATCCTGGTCACCAGAAGTAATTTCACGATTGTGAGCCTTTGAAACAGCATTATCAACAATTTTTAATACACGATCTAGGTTACCACTTTCAACCTCTTGCATTCTTCTTCTAAGGTTGTTTTCCGCATTAGCTTCACATGGATAACCAAGCTGGGTTGCATGATTCTTAGCAATTGTAAATACATCCATATCTGTGATTCTATTTACCTGAATTAAATGTTTAAACTGTGACGAAATCACAACATTGTCTTTAAATATTCTAGATAATGTCTCAATCTGACCAGTCATAATAACAACCACATCATTGCTAGGGTCGTTTACAATCTGATATACCTCATCCAATTTCTCATTTGTTATAACACCAGCATTTTCGATTACAAGACATCCACCCTGTAATTTGCCAATTGCATCACTGATATTTGCTCGGTTCAATGCACCTGCTTTAATCTTTGCAATCGTCTTTGTCTTACATAATCCCATTGCATAGAAGCTTCTTGCAAAATCTTCTGCAATTGTTGTAGTTCCAAATCCATATTGTCCAAGTATCACAATATTTCTTGGCTCATTTGGATGTTCACTAATATATTTCATTGTATTTGCAATTTGATCGTTAATTGCATTTACAGACAAGTATTTGCCCAAAAATTGTTCTGCACCAACCGGTAATGAATATCCATAACTTGATGCTGCCGCTGCTGCCTTTGCAGCTTCTTCTGCTTTACGCTTTGCCTCTTCCTCTGCTTTACGTCTTGCTTCTTCTTCCGCCTGACGTCTTGCTTCTTCCTCGGCTTTGCGTCTTGCTTCTTCTTCCGCCTGACGTCTTGCTTCTTCCTCGGCTTTACGTCTCGCTTCTTCTTCCGCCTGACGTCTTGCTTCTTCCTCGGCTTTACGTCTCGCCTCTTCCTCTGCCTGACGTCTTGCTTCCTCTTCTGCTTTGCGCTTTGCCTCTTCCTCTGCCTGACGTCTTGCTTCCTCTTCTGCTTTACGCTTTGCCTCTTCCTCTGCCTGACGTCTTGCTTCCTCTTCTGCTTTACGCTTTGCCTCTTCCTCTGCCTGACGTCTTGCTTCCTCTTCTGCTTTACGCTTTGCCTCTTCC
>JAGAQX010000093.1 GCA_017622535.1 Lachnospiraceae bacterium
ATTGATTGTGACAAAGACAGAGATTGTACCAATTGAGAGACTTCACAAAATTGAAGTTTCAAGTGGACCAATATTTCGTGCTTTTGGTTTGAAAGAGATTAAAGTTACCACAGCAGGTGGAGAGATTAATGTATCTTATCTTGACAATGAGATTGCAGATCGAATAGCAGATCATTTGAAGACAAGAATCAATACTATTGCAGTGGAGGAGCGTAATGCTGAATTAGAAGATAAGAGTCAAAATACCGAGATGGAAGCGATAGATGATTCAAATGATACATACATGGAGGGTGAACATGGAGCAGAATAGGTTTCGGTGTCATGCGAGCGTTATTATTGAAAATCTAGGTGGCGCATTCTGGTTTATTGTGTTGATGTTATTCTCATCCTTAGATAATGCATCAGAATTGTTTACATTGTTGATGGAAGGTGAAATTACGTTGTTCCAAGCACTTGCTGGTACAGGTGTTGTCTTAGTGATTGTTGCTGTGATACTCATTTATAACTGGGTTGTGTGGGCAAAGACTTGGATTTCCATCGATAACGAAGCAATTGTAATTGAGAAAGATCTGTTGAACCGTAAGGTGAATACGATTGGAATGAAAAATATCTCCAATATCAATATGGAGCAGAATATTTTCGAGCGGATTGTAGGAACTTATAAGATTAAGTTAGATACCAATTCAGCAACCACAGCAGACCAGACTGATGTTAAGATTATTCTTTCTAAGGATAAGGCAGAATGGTTCAAGCAACAGGTTATGCAACGCATGAATGAAGATGTGGAAGAACTGGTTGTTGATGCAGAAGAATACGATGTGGAATACAAAGCGAAGGATATTATCATGCATTGTATTTACACTGCAAGTCCAGTGGCGGTACTATTTTGTATTGCATTTATTGTAGGATGTGCAATCGCATTGAATTCAGTGAACACGGGGGCGGCAATTGTAGATGGATTAATCAATGTATTAGGTAGTGTTTTTGCTGTTTTAATTATTGTATGGTCTGTATTTCAATCCTTGGTTCGTGATTTCTTTGTCTACTATGGTTTTAAAGCAAGAAGACATGAGAATAAGATATACTTAACGCATGGTTTTTTCAAAAAAAGACAGTACACCATTGCTGTGGACAAGATTAACGCTGTGAAGTTGGAATCGCCACTAGTTTCTAGAATTCTCGGCAGACAATTTGTAAAAGTTGTTTGCGTAGGTGTTGGTGATGAGGAAAATGAGAATTCTATGTTATTGTTATCAGAAAAAACATCGGATATGGAGAAAAAATTATCTGTGTTACTTCCTGAATTTGTGATGGAACAACCAGAGATTATACCTCGTGAAAAGAGTTCGATGTGGGGCGCGTTGATAGCTTATACTTTTTGCGTTGTAGTATGGATAGCTCTTGCAGTAGCTTTTGGAGTAATGAATATTTTGGCATTGGAAGAGATGTGGATTCGAATTGTGATTGTGAGTGTAGCTATAGTAGTGCTTTTCTTGGTGGGATTATCCAATGTCTTGAATTTTAAAACCTGTGGAATTGGATTCGAAAAGAATAATTTATTGATTGTTATGGGAAGTTTTAGCAAAACATGCACTTGGATTCCATATGCGAAGATTCAAAAAATAGAGTATGACCAGGGCCCTCTTGCTAGACATTTTGGATTTGCCAGTGGAGTAATTAATATATTAGCTGCTATCTTGGAATCCATTCAACCAACTTCCTACTTTAAGGTTGAGGTTTTTGAAGAGATTCGTAAACGTATGCTAGAGCGTAAGGGTAAGAAATAATCAGTAGGATGTTTATGGAATTGCTTTGTTTTAGTTATTATTTGGTATATATTTCACATTATTTTAAGTTGTGTAATAAGCATAAAATGAGTACAATGATGAATAGGCTTACATATGATAAGGAGGTATGAATATGGGACCTATTATATGCTGGTTGCTATTAGCAGCGATTTTTATTGTAATTGAATTAGTGACACTAGGTCTTACCACAATTTGGTTTGCTGGTGGTGCATTTGTTGCAGCAATTGCTGGTGCTTGTGGAGCAAACTTAGTGGTTCAGGTAATTTTATTTTTGGTTGTGTCAATTGTTTTATTAGTGTTGACAAGACCAATTGCGGTTAAGCACCTGGACTCTAAGATTGAAAAAACCAATTCAGAAGCATTGATTGGACAGACTGCGGTTGTGTCTCAAGAGATCAATAATGTGAATGCAACAGGTCAAGCAAAGATTAATGGTATGGAATGGACTGCAAGAGCCAAGAATGATGGTGCTATTATTCCTGCAGGAACCAATGTTACCATTGTGGAAATTTCTGGTGTGAAGCTAATTGTTGAAGTAGAAACCATCACTTCGGAGAACAATAAGGAAGAAGTACAGGAATAAGGAAGGGAGATTTATTATGTTAGGAGCAGGATTAGGAGCAGCATTTTTAGTATTTTTGGTATTTATTTTAGTAATTGTAGCGCTTAGTTGTATTCGTATTGTTCCACAGGCGTATGCTTATGTAGTGGAAAGTCTTGGAACATACAAGTGTACATGGTCAGCAGGTTTACACTTTAAGACACCGATTATTGACAAGGTTGCTAGAAGGGTAACGTTAAAAGAGCAGGTGGTGGATTTTGCCCCACAGCCAGTTATCACAAAGGATAATGTAACTATGCGAATTGATACGGTTGTGTTTTTCCAGATTACAGATCCAAAGTTGTTCTGTTATGGTGTTGAAAATCCAATTATGGCAATTGAAAACTTAACTGCCACAACACTTCGTAACATCATTGGTGATTTGGAATTAGACGAAACACTTACATCTAGAGAGACAATTAACACAAAGATGAGAGCGACTCTTGATGTGGCAACTGACCCGTGGGGTATTAAGGTAAACCGTGTAGAGCTTAAGAACATTATTCCACCAGCAGCGATTCAGGATGCCATGGAGAAGCAGATGAAAGCAGAACGTGAGAGACGTGAGCAGATTCTGATTGCAGAAGGTGAGAAGAAGTCCGCTGTATTACGTGCGGAAGGACATAAGGAATCCTTGATTTTACAAGCTGAGGCAGAAAAACAATCTGCAATTTTACGTGCTGAGGCAAAGAAGGAAGCAACAATCCGTGAGGCTGAAGGTCAGGCAGAGGCGATTCTTGCAATTCAGAAAGCGAATGCAGATGGTATTCGTTTATTGAATGAGTCAGCACCATCTGGTGAAGTAATTCAGTTAAAGAGCTTAGAGGCATTTGCGAAAGCTGC
>JAGAQX010000094.1 GCA_017622535.1 Lachnospiraceae bacterium
ATCATCATCTAATGTCAATTCACCATCTACATTTTCCTTACACACATCAAATATCAAATCTATTTTTGAATCCGATACCGCGTATTCTGCCTTTAAGGTTTCATTCAATTCTGCAATTATCGCTTTCGCAGTATCCTCTTTTGATTGTTCTATTCCAATCAAAGCTGAAGAATATAGAGGAATTGCATTATCCTTAGAGCCACCCTCTAAAGCTTTTAATTTGTAAGGAACTTTATCTTTCAAATCGAACAGTGCTCTACCGATTACCTTGTTCGAATTTGCTCTCTCTTTATGAATTTCTGCACCAGAGTGTCCACCAAGCAAGCCTGAAACAGTAATCTGGTACCATGTAAGATTCTTTGTTGTTTCCCACACAACCGGAATATTTACATGCGCAGACACACCGCCTGCACAGCTTGTAAGGAAAATACCTTCCTCCTCTGAGTCTATATTCAGCATACGATTACCCTTCAACATAGATAAATCAATTCCTGCTGCACCATCCATTCCAACCTCTTCCGAAACGGTAATAATATACTCTAATGGTGGATGTGGTATTGTTTCGTCATCCGCAATTGCAAGCATATAAGCAACTGCTATTCCATCATCCCCACCTAAGGTTGTATCCTGTGCATAGACATAATCTCCATCAATAGCCAACTTCAAGCCTTCCTGATCCATATCAATATTTGCACCTGGTCTCTTCTCACAAACCATGTCCATGTGTCCTTGCAAAATGATTGGTTCTTCATTCTCATATCCCTCGCTTGCAGGAATCAACATAACAACATTGTATAAACCATCCTGATAATACTCAAAACCATGTTCTTGTGCATATGCTACTAAATAATCACTAATCTGTTTTTCATTGTAAGAACCATGTGGAATCTGACAAATCTCCTCAAAATAATGAAATACTCTCTTTGGTTCCAACTCGGATAATACACTCATGCTTTGTCTCCTTTTCTCCATATCTTAAGACATCTATTTTCTAGTCTCTCTGACTATTCTTAATCAAATCTGTATTTTAAATTCACAATCTTATTATGATCTATAATCTCCATTAATCTTAACGTAATCATAAGTCAAATCACAACCCCAAGCCTTTGCAGTTACATCACCATCATGTAAAGAAATATTGACTAAAATCTCATCCTCAGCAAGAACCACCTTTGCAAACTCCTCTGAAAATTCTACTCCAGCACCATTTCTACAAACTGGTAATACACCCTTCGAAGATGCCAAATCCACATCTACCTTGTTAATATCAAACTCTGCTTCTGCATAGCCAATTGCGCACAGCACTCTACCCCAGTTTGCATCTTCACCAAAGATTGCACATTTGAACAATGGAGAGCGAATAACACTTTTGGCAACAATAATAGCTGTGTCTAAATCCTTTGCCTCTGAAACTGTACACTCAATCAGCTTTGTAGCGCCTTCGCCATCCTTTGCAAGCATCTTCGTCATATTCATCATAACAATATACAAAGCCTGCTTGAATATTTCATAGGCTTCATTTTCTTCTGTAATTTCATTATTGCCAGCCAAACCATTTGCCATAACACAAACCATATCATTTGTAGAAGTATCACCATCAATACTTAAACAGTTATAGGTGATCTTTGTCACTTCAGAAAGTGCTTTTTGAATTAATTGTGTCGATATTGCCACATCTGTTGTAACAAAATTAAGAGTAGTTGCCATGTTCGGATGAATCATACCGCTGCCCTTAGCCATTCCACCAAGTGTACAAGTCACCCCGTCAATATCAAAGGAAACCGCAACCTGTTTTGGTACAGTATCCGTTGTCATAATCGCATTAGTTGCCTTGTCATTTCCATCATAGGAAAGTCCTTTGGCCAATTCTTCAATATGAGACTCAATTGGTTCAATTGGCAAAATTTGTCCAATGACACCAGTAGAAGCCACAATTACTTCCTCTGGAGCAATATTAAGCTGTCCTGCTGCAAGCTCTGCCATTCTTCTCGCTTTTTCTTCTCCATCCGCATTACAGGTATTCGCATTCTTTGAGTTAGCAATCACTGCCTTTGCCTTACCTCCAGTTGCTTCTAAATGCTTCTTTGTCACAAGTATCGGCGCACCTTTTACTTTATTCGTAGTATAAACTGCTGCTGCATTACACAGCTCATCACTTACTACTAACGCCAAATCATTCTTGTTCTTATCCGAATTCAAACCACAGTTCAAACCATTTGCCTGAAATCCTCTAGCAGCACAAACGCCACCATCCACATACATATAACCTTCAAATTGTTCCATCATAACTTTTTCCTCCTGAATAAAATATAATAAAATGTTTCTCTAATATACTATCTTTGCTCTGTTCTTTCAGAATTAGCTTGACTTTTGATTCCCTTTCATATTAAATGATGGTGTATTTCACAAATACACATAATTAAAATACAAGGAGAATCAACATGGCAAACATACCAAACGATCCAATGATGTTGTTAAGCTATATCAATACCAAGCTTCGAGATGATTATTCCAACCTTACTCTGTTATGTGATGACTTAGAATTAAATATCAATGAAATCACAACCAAGCTATCCACCATCGATTATAGCTACAACAAGGAATTAAACCGATTTGTATAATCATAGACATCGGTACAGAAGATTCTGTACCGATATCAATCATTCATTCTTTTGTGAGCTATTTCTTTGTTTATTATTCTTCAACGTCTTATGCTTTGAATACTTGTTTTAATGACTATTCCTTTTGAGATTTCTCTTTCTTCAATTGTTTCTCAGCATCTAACACTTCCTCCGACTCAAATCGAATAATACTACCATCTGTTAAAGAAACCTGATCCACTGTCAAGTATTCGGATGTTTGTACTGGTAGGTCCCTCTTTGTTAAACGTGTCCTACAAAATGTACTGACCATTGCATAGAGACAAGCAAAACAAGGCGCTCCAAGAATCATTCCAGGAATGCCAAAGAAACCGCCGCCAATTAGAATTGCGAACAAAATCCACATACTAGATATTTTCAAACGATCACCTAAGATCAACGGTCCAATAATATTACCATCACACTGCTGTAAAATCAGCACAAACACTGCAAAGATAAGCCCTTGTTTGAAATCCATCATTAAAAGAATCAAGATA
>JAGAQX010000095.1 GCA_017622535.1 Lachnospiraceae bacterium
TGCAAACTCTTCAAACACAGTATCCGATGTATTCTTTTTAATAATTGGAACAACCGCTTCTCCTGAGATTGATATATCAAATTCACCAGCACTCGCTGTACTATCCTCCAATATATTACGGAACACCTCTTCACCATAAACCTCATACAAAAAAGTCATAAAACGGTATCCATACAGATAATGATTCCAATTATCCTCGTATTCCATTAGAAATTCCTTTTCTGCATTTTCTGGTGTAATAACAACATCATAATAACCATAATTCACATCCGCATCGAAATTGAATGGAATCTCCTTACTTTTTTCCGTAATTCGTCCTGTAATATAGGTGGCAAATCCCTCGTTCATAACGGTATTCATCATCACGCCATTAGCTGAATGAACAGAATGAACCAACTCATGTACTACAGGCATTCCCTCTCCTGCCGCAATATTTAAATCCGTTTGATTTAATACAATTGCTTTTGTGAGACTACAAGGTGAACATTTGTCATCTGCCACCGCATAGATATGGAACTTTTCACGATTAGGATCCACACCAACAAAAGCATTGTCATACAGCCACTGGTCATCATGTCCTATATAGGTAGCATAGACAGAATCATTTTGGAACTTTAACCCTGTTTCCTGCTCCACCAATCTAAAGATTTGCTCAATCTGCTTCATAATGTCTCCTTGAACCTTCATATCCTTATCCAGGAACAAAATGAAATCCTCTGCCTCAATATACTCTGGTTTGGTTGTCACATACTCATCTGTTGCATGACCACTAATTACAAGAGGCGATGGTACAACTGTGTCTGCTGTAAGCTGTAACGTAACTCCCTTTGTCTCATCTCTAGATACATATACTATACGATTCTTGGTAAACTCCTCTTGCGTAATCGTACAGCCTACCGACTCACTTCCACCTCCTTCTCCATCATATACTTCATTTCCGATAGTTAATCGATATTGGAACCATATCAATTCTTCATCATACTCATAGCTTAGTAATTCCACGGAGATATCGCCCTGACCGACACAAATGCTTTCCCCTGTCTTCAAGGTGAAATCTGTATCAAATGCAACTTCTACTTCATTAGTTGTTACTAGTTCTTTCTCAGTCTCCGTACTTGCTCGTTCTACCATAGCCGGTTCTACTGCAGACGCTTCTTTAGCAGCTTGTTCCTCAAGTTCTTTTGCTGCCGTCTTCTCTGCTTCAGCCACAAACTGTTCTGTATGACTATTATTCACATAGTCATGCATGCCCCATAAGCAAATTGCTCCAAATATCAAACCGATAGCTAAGAGCGATATAAGTCCTAGCTTTAATACTTTATTCATTTTTATCAACTCCTTATTCATGCATCAGAAGCTGGTTTAACAGAATGTCGTAACTACTTCAACGTATAACTGGTGTCTCCTGCTTTCAAGATTACACTTTCTGCATTTTCATAATCCACACTTGGGAAACTAGGATAGATTCCGCAACGGTTCTTCCCGATAGCTTCACCCTTCACATCACACCAAGTATAGCCCTTATCATCAGGGTTCACCTTATACTCTTTGCCATCCACTACCAGCACAAGGCTATCCACAAACTCTAGCCAATTAGAATGTAGCTTTTCTTCTAATACTGCATAATCGGTTTCCTTGCCTGCGAAAGTAGTTCCAACAAAATCATACTGAAAACCTAATTCTGAACGATAAACTCCAAAAGTGGCATTATTGAGATAATAATCAATCCCACCATAGGAGAACTTCATATCCTCATAATATGCATCGGACACAGGATGATAGAGTTCTGTTGGTGGTGTAAAATGGTAGACCATGTTAGTTTCATATGTTGTCCAAAGCTCATTTTGTAAATCCACATTAATCTGCAAAATATCCACCACCACTGGATCTCCACTTGTCATCCAAACAGACGGTCCTGTCATGGACACATGGTACAAATTAGGAATTTCTTCATCCTTTTGTCCATATGCTTCCCAAGGACCGTATTTGTCTAATTCGTTTTCATACTGTTCTTCCCCTAAAACATAAGCCAGCATACGAATCTGGTCATTATTGCGAACCACCTGCTCATCACTCACATAAACGTCAAACACCAATTTCGGTGTTGCGGCATCTCCTGTTACAGCAACCAGCTCACTCTTAAAAATATCCTCTTCTTGTGTCTGATGAATCTCATATAGATATCCCTCTTCCACAATCTCTGCAGTTGTCTCATCCTTGAATATATTTCTAAAAAGCTCCTCTAAATGGCCTGTGGCAGCCAAAGCAGTCGTGCTGATTAATAGAAAACAAGCTGCAGGAATTAAAGCCTTCCAAGCTTTTTTCTTTGTCTTGCGCTCTGTAAAATCAACTACATTGTCTGTTTCATTTTCGTTTTTACCAGACATCGATTTCTCTTTTGCACGCTTTAGAATATCTTCCGCTGTTGTCTTACAATTTGCATCACAGAATCCATTCATCTGCGCTTTATATTCTGCACGAAATGTACTCATAACCAATCCTCCTTCTTCAAAGATTTCTTCAGCTTTTCTCTACCACGTTTCAAATGAATCTTAATGGTAGCTTCCGGTGTTTCAAGCACCTCACTAATTTGCTTAATCGAATAATCCTCATAGTAGAAAAGATGTATCGGTATTCTGTATTTTTCAGGTAGCTTTAGCACTTCCTTCACCAAATCATCGCTTTCCATATTGTCATAAAATGGAATATCCTCTGGAAATGGTGCATCGGATATATGTTTTTTGCTCCTTAGATGATTCTTGCTCATATTTGCCGATACACGAATCAACCATGCCTTGATGTGCTCATCGCTTTCATACTCTGTCTCACTATTAAAAAGCTTAATAAACACTTCCTGCTGAAGATCGGCTGTATCGTCCACATTTTTAACATAGTTAAATATAACCGAATACACGGTATTCTTATATTTTTCGTATGCTTCCAAGAATAAATCTTGCGTCATCTTCATTATTTCTTAACTCCCTCATTGTTCAAAACGTTTTGTCTCTTTGGTAAGTCCCTTACATCAGTAATACACACCTTTGAAAGGGAAAGTTTCATTTATTTAAAAATTCAATTTACAATTCAATTTACAATTCAATTTACAATTCAATTTACAAATTCAATTTACAATATCCTACAATAAAACCTTCAAATACAAAAACAGCACCAGAATGATATATGCGTTCAATCATTTTCGTGCTGTTTGGTATGCATCAATATTCAATCATTCAATTAGAACGCCCTCATTTAAACTGAACACGTACTTCACGTTCGCCAACATTCCCTTCAAATAAGCCTTTCAAAAGACTCTCTGTTTGTGTTCGCGCTTTCAACTTCAATTCGGTTAAGTTCACCTTTTCCTCTACATCTGCTTTTGCAGCAGCCATAGCATCCAAAGTATCTTCCTTTTCTTCCCAATTAAACAATGCCACTTGTTCATCATAGAACTGAATGGATGTCTCATCAATATCAATCTCCTGAATCTCCACTTCTGGCACAATCAACACTACCTCTGTGTCAGTTACATAGGACTCAACCTTAGACAGGTCTACGCCAGCCTTCACCTGTGCACAATATACCATAGAAAATGATTTCTTAGTGAGGATTGGAATATCGCCTTCCTCATAATGAATCAATCCATTGTAAGTAAGCTCCGCTGTTGTAAGATGACTGACCGTTTCTATCTTAGAGCTAATATATGCACTGGTAATATCAGGTTTACGGCTTTCCTCCACCATCTTGCCGATTACAAAAAACAATCCAAAAATTGCAGCTACAATAATAATCGTCATGATTAAATGAATCACTGCCGCAATCACCTTGGCATTGCCATTCTCATCCTCTCGTTTTCTCAGAAATCCCATTCTGTCATCCTCCGTAAGACCTATTCTTCTGTGTCATTAGATATTATTGCATCCTACATAACCCTTGAAGAGACATCAATCAACTTGAAATATACATTCCTACAAATAATCACATATCTTATGACTGTTTATACCATAAATTTATCTAACATCTCTCCAAGTTCGCCAACGATTCCTTCATTGACTGCACTGTTCTCACTAGCCGTCTGCATCTGGCTGTAAATTTTATCCGAAACCTCAGCTACATTGCTAATATTCTCTGTTTCTCGTTCAATCACTTCCATAATTTGCGAAATATGACCTTCAATTGTGTCCATATTTTCTGAAAGCTGCTCAGATAACTCGCAGAATTCTTCAAACTGGTTCATGAATTCTACCGAATCCTTATAATAAGCGTCTCCGATATCCTCCATTTTTTCATAGTCCTTGCTTACCACACCATCGACAAACTGAACTAATTCCTCAGAAATCCCAACCAACTCATCCACTGTAGTAACTGTAAAGTGATTAATATTTTCAATCTCCTTTGCTGTCTGAGCAGTTGCATCTGCAAGCTTTCCAACCTCATCAGCTACTACCGCAAAGCCTTTTCCTTCTTCGCCCGCTCTTGCTGCCTCAATACTTGCATTCAACGCTAGCAACTGTGTCTGCTCGGAAATAGAAATAATATCATTCGTCAATTTAATAATATCAAAAATCTTCTTAGAGTCCTCAATCTTTTCTGAAAGCTTATCCGACATTTCTCCAATCATGCGTCCCATATCTGCCTTAGAAGCACGACAGGTCGTCTTTGCGTCATCTGCGGTACGACTTACCTCATCTGCATAATCCGCACCAGACTTGGTCTGGCTGTATAACTTCTGAGACATTTCTTTTACAGAAAGTGCTGCTTCCTGAATTTGGTTAATGGCATCATTCGTTTCCTGCATCTTTGCACTCATGTCGTTCAAGGTTCCAGTAATTTCATTCAATTCCTCTGTCGCTTCCTGTAACTCCTGATTTGTCTGATTTGTAGAAGCTTCTAAGCGTTCACCACTATCCTTAACTGACAACATCATTTCTCTTAATTTCACCATAAAAGAATTAAAGCTGTTTGCAACATTTTCAATCTCATCACCGCTATGAATCTGAATCTCCTGAGTCAAATCACCTTCTGAACCAGCAAGCTCATCCATCTTACGATTAATTGCCAACACATTCTTGGCCATCAACTGACCAGTTAACATGGAAATGACAAATGCAACAATGACACAAATCACAAGAACAATAACCAAGGTCTTTGTCATGTCATTAACCTTCTCATCAATACTATCCACAGTACAATCCACACCGACAATGGCTACAACCTCTCCCGCTGCATTGGTAATTGGAGCAAATGCACTATAGAAGCTACCCCACTCATCTGTGGTCACCTCATCATCCATGGATGCTTCACCAGTAAATGCCATATCGATCTTGTCATATGTCTCATATTCCTCACCGATAGCAGCACCCTCTTCTGTGTCCGCATCAACAAGAAATTCCACCACACCATCATTCTGACGCATGGTGTAGATATAAGCGATATCCTCATCAATCAAAAATGTCTGTAGCTGTGCTAACACTTCTAAATGATCCTCGGAACCTTCATCTCCTGGCTGAATGGATGCAATCTGGTCTCCATCAATAATTCCCGCTGCCGTCTGCGCCACACTCATAGCCTGTGAACGACTAACATTCAATAAATAGTTCTTCATATAGCGAATACTAATTCCACTAATTAACAAGCTTACAAAAAGTGCAACCAATAATGATGTCAATGCAAACTTGCCACTTAATTTCATCCTTCTTACGTTCCCTCTCATACACATCTTCTCCTTTGTATTGTTCTATGTATTTCCCCTATTGATATTCTTCTTAACTGTCATGAATCATTAATATATACAACATTAATATTATACAATATAACACCCTATATTGCAAAAGAATAATCGTCACGAGTCCATTATCTAAAAGAAAACTGTGCATGATAAAAGGGACGCAAAAACATGCATCCCTTTCATGATTCATATACTATTTTATTACAACAAATCATTCAGCCTCAGGATTCTCCCAAATCAAATGGGTCTCGTCTGTCCATATATTCCCATAATAGATTCTATGAGGCACAATATTCTCATCCTCCGCCTTACTAATGCGTTTGTAGGTCGTAAATAAAGAATCCTCCGACTCTAAATCTGTCATATAATGCTCTTTTTGATACCCCA
>JAGAQX010000096.1 GCA_017622535.1 Lachnospiraceae bacterium
AGGAAATATCAACGGCAATGAAGCTCGAGTGATTTCTGCTGCAAGCGGAACGTTTACATATGATGGAAAGCAATATAAGGCTGGTACTTCTTATTTGAATTCTTTGGTAAGTTATCTGTCAGGTGATGATGTGGATTTGACCGCAGAGCAGGCAGATGAAGCCATTAGTATGATGTATGCCAATGTAGGTCAGGGTGTGGCAGAGGGCTATATCCATGAGGTTGGTACAGGTGATGGTGCTTCGATGGAAGAGACCACGGAAGATGATGATTGGGCAGACGCTGAGACAGAGGATACAGATAGTAAAAAGGATGATAAAGATAATACAGAACAAAAGGACGAGAACAGTACTGCTAGTTCTGATAATTCAGCTGCCGATGATGCAAAACAGCAGATTTTAGACGAGTTAAATGTATGGGAAGCAATGTCAAACCCAACAGAGAATAAGAACAAGCTGAAGGAACGTCCAGAGAAAAAGGATGCTTCTGCGGCCGTACAATTAGAGGAAGATGGAATTGTAGTTACCACAAAGGATAATGAAGAGATTAGTATCGCTAAGGATAAGCCGATTATTTCTGGTAAGATTATTCTTGGGTTAGCAATCTTATCAGGTATCATGTTAGCAATTACAATTGTGTGTGGTATTATTCTCTTTGCTAAGAAATGTATGTCCTTCAAGAAGAGCAAGGGTCGTAAGAAGAGACCAGGACATAGCAAGAGACGTAAGATTCGTCGTTATACAAGAGCGGTTTTAACAGGAACTGTAGCAATCTCTTTGATTGGAATTGCGTTGTTATTAGGATTGTATGTAAGCTTATTTAACAATGATGCTATTATGCAGAATATGCAGAGCAGTGGATATTTCCGTTATGCTTATTCACAGTATATTGCAGAGCAGGCAGATTTAGTTGTATCAAATTTGAATACTAAGGGTGAGGTTGGAGAAGTACCAGAATTACAGACCTATGATGAGTATTTGTTTACGATTAAGCAGAATTCCTTGAAGGTGTTAGGCGGAGATATGGATATTATCATTCCAGATAGCAATGTAGCACCATATATTTACAACCTTAAGACAAGCTTTATGGAAATGTTTGTTAAGTCGGGAATTTCGTTGATTCTCAGTGCCATATTTGGTATTCTTCTTATGGTATATATGGATCAGCGCAGAGAACGTGGTGTGAAGCACACAGCTGTTTCTGTATTGATTGCCAGTGGTGTAATGGCAGTACTTACTTTGATTATGTTAGTGTATAAGCCTTATACTCTATTATATATAGAACCAGATTATCTCTATCTATTCTTAATGGAATGTATTAAGAGATGTGTTACTGCACTTACAAGTATTACAGCCTTTGGCGTAGTGCTAGGTATGTTAATCGTCGGAATTTTTAAAACAATGATAAATAATAAGGATTCATAAGGAGAACATATGGAATATTTCGATATTCATAGCCATATTCTTCCGGGAGTGGATGATGGTTCTGAGAACATGGAGGAATCGTTAGCCATGATTGAAGTGGCATATCAAGAGGGCACAAGAAGCATCTTTTGTACACCACATTACGAAAGAGGAAAGAATAGCTATACAAAGGAAGAATTGAATAGTAAATTCCAGGAATTATGCAAGGAAGTAGAGAAGGTTCACCCTGATATGAAGTTGTATCTTGGTAATGAAGTGCTCTACGCAGATGGTGTTGTAGATGACTTGAAGAATGGCTTGATTCAGACCATGAACGATACCAAGTATGTGTTGGTGGAGTTTAATATCCGAATTAGCTACAATGAGTTGTATCAAGCGATTCGTAAGATTACCAATGCAAGATTTCGTCCAATCATTGCTCATGTGGAAAGATACCATTGCCTATTCAAGCATATCGACCGTGTGGATGAGCTGGTACGAATGGAAGCATACTTGCAGATGAATATATCTAGTGTGTATGGTGGATTGTTGGATGAGAATGCAAGATGGTGTAAGAAGTTAGTGAAAGAGGACTATATCAGCTTCTTTGGAACAGATGCTCATGATTTGGATGATCGAGCACCATATATCAATGATTACGTAGGTTGGATTGAGAAGAAGTGTGGTGAAGACGCTTTGGAGGAGATGTTTGTGAACAATCCTATCAAGATGTCTAAGAACCAATATTTGATATAGATAATTGCGAAACTTTATTATCCTTATCTCGGACGCTTGTATAAATAACTGTTCAATGTGGGCACGTTCTCACTGCTCGCAATGCGTAGCGGTACTAAATTCGACGATGTCTCATTAAGTACCGACGGATTGCGATGCACCCACATTTGAATCAGTTAATTTACACAAGCTGACAGAAGGAGTAAATATATAAAATAAAGTTTCGCAATTATAAGAATACATATAGAAAAAAGGAGATGCGACATGATCGAAGAAAGAAATGACGAAATAGAAATTGATTTAAGAGAACTGTTTTATGTGCTGTTAGGAAAGATTTGGATTATTATTCTTGTGACAGCCTTGGGATTTGGTATTGCAGCAGGATATACATTGGCATTTGTACAGCCAGTATATAGCTCAACCTCTATGTTATACGTAATGACAAAGTCAACTAGTATTACATCCCTTACCGATTTACAGGTTGGTGCATCTCTTACAAAGGACTATCAGGTATTCATCGAGAGCCGTCCGGTTGTAGATAAGGTAATTGAGGATTTGGAGCTTGATATGAGTTATGAGCAATTTGTTTCCAACTTAACTGTTGAGAATCCGGCAAATACTCGTTTTATATACATAACAGTGAATCATAATGACGCTTATATGGCAAAGACTATTGTAGACAAGCTTACGGATGTATCGGCAGAGCGTATGGGAACTATTATGGAGACAGAGAAGCCAAATGTGGCGGACTATGGACACATTCCAGAGCACCAGACTAGTCCAAATGTGACAAAGAATTCTTTGATTGGTGCAGTGCTTGGATTTGTATTATCCGCAGGTATCATTCTTGTACTTCACTTGATGAATGATGCAATTAACACAACAGAGGATGTTGAGAAGTATCTTGGTATGAATACGCTTGGACTTATTCCGTTAGAGGAGGGTGTGTCTAAAAGAGGTACCCGTGGACATGACAAGGATGCGGCAAGAGTTCGTAAGGAGCGTAAGAAGGCTCGTAAACAGGCTGCTAAGAATAAGAAAAAAGAGAATGATAAATAATCGGAGAAGGAGGATGACGGAATGAAGGTTAATTTCGAGAAGATTAAAGAATTAGATTTCAAAACAAATGAAGCATA
>JAGAQX010000097.1 GCA_017622535.1 Lachnospiraceae bacterium
ATCAGTATTGATGCTACTATGTGTAATGGATGTGGTCTTTGTAAGAACCTTTGTCCATTTGATGCAATTGAGGAGGTGGCAAAGTAATGGCTGAAACAAAGAATATTATGATCGTTGGTGTTGGAGGTCAGGGAACCTTGCTCACCAGTAGAATTCTTGGCGGTATCATTTTGACTGCCGGATATGATGTAAAGTTATCAGAGGTTCACGGAATGGCTCAGCGTGGCGGTTCCGTAGTAACATTTGTAAGATATGGAAAAAAGGTAGAAGAGCCTATTGTTGAAGAAGGTCAGGCAGATGTACTTATCGCCTTCGAGCGTTTGGAGGCACTTCGCTATGCTCACTTCTTAAAGCCGGGCGGAGCCTTGGTAGTAAACGACCAGAGAATCGACCCAATCACGGTTGTGACTGGTGCCGCACAGTATCCGGAAAATATTATTGAAGAGCTTGGTAAGACCTACAAGGTATATTCTGTAGACGCTGCTGCGGAAGCATTGAAGCTTGGCAATTCCAGAGTATTCAACAACATCGTATTAGGTGTTGCTGCCCAGCATATGGACTTTTCGAAGGAAGACTGGTTAGAGGTTATCGCTAACACTGTTCCACCTAAGACTGTGGAGATTAACCAGAAGGCTTTCTTGGTTGGGTATGAGAAGTAAAATTACATATACGAAGCAATTGTTTTTGACTAAGCATTATGCTTCAATGCAAGAAAGGGGCCTCAATGAGGTCCCTTTTTGTACATTAACTATTTTATTTTCTCATATTCCCTAATTGCGTAACTATCCGTCATTCCCGCAATATAATCCACAATATTTCTAACTAGAATTTTTCTCTTCTCAAAAATCTCTCTTTGCTGTGGTTGACTTAAATCATCTAAATCGGCATCTACGACTCGATGAATTTCCATTCGTGTAACATCAATATTGCCATTAGCCCAATCGATTGCATTCTCAGCAACATCCACACATTTACTATTTAACTGGTCGATATATATTTTTCTTAATTTCCCTTTATGTAACAATTTAGGGTTTGTGTAATAGCTATAGAATAATTTTTCAACAACAGCATTAATTAAAAATCCTACAATTACAGAGATTATGCGACCAATTAGCAATTCTTTTTCGTCCACAATCACTCTTTCACTGTTATCCAGCTTTTCCTTCTCCTTTGTAAGAAGTATATACAATGGTTCAAACTCCATAACCCGTTTGATTTTTCCCGTGCCTCCACAAAAACGTCACAGTCCAAATTTCCACTTCCACTGCTCACGAGTTAAGCGATTAAAAATTGCCCTTGTAGTTGAAGACTCACACTTCTTGAAAAGTTCCACATTTATGATATACTACTAATATGTAAATAGTGGTGATTAACAAACTTTCATTTATTGTTAATTACATACTAAGATTCAATTACTTGGTATACAAAGAAGGTAAAAGGAGGTACATATGGCAAGAGATTATATTGAAATCAACGATATCCCCAAGGGCTTTGAAAATAGAGTAAGACAGAATTTGAGTTTTAAGACTGGTAAATTTGTGTGGCGTTGTCGCTTTACTACAGCACTAGATCCTTCTACAATTAATTCCGAAAACTTATATGTGGAAAGCGAAACCGGAGTGCGAATGTCTACCAAGTTCAATTACAATGATGTAACCAACGAGATTGAATTAGAGCCGTTAGAGCCTTATGCACAGAACACAGATTACTTCTTACATATTACTACTAGAGTGAAATCCCGTGGCGGACAGAAATTAAAGGAACCGGTACAGTTGAAGTTCCGATTGTAATATCAATTAACCGCAGTTAATCTATGAATTTCCATTTTTAGATAATGTTATAACCAATACAAAAGAAGGAAAACATCTTCATGAACTTGAGAATGTTTTCCTTCTTTCGTTATTCTTCAACTGAAGCTATCGTGGCTTCTTCCTGGTCCTTCTCCTGTTGCTCTTCCTCTAACAACATCCTCTGATAAAGTTGTTCATCCGCTTCTTGAAACTCTTCTCGATATTGCGCCACAAACTGCTTGAACACTTCCCACCGGTCCTCATGCTCCACAAAATAACGTGGGCAATTCTTTCCTGTGACATCATAGTGACGAATCAACTGATCCATGTCCATGTGATAATAATTCATCAAATGGGCAACCAGGTACACACAATTATTATAGGTGGCATCATTGAAATTCCCCCATTCATCTGGATGACACATTTCAATGGAAATGCAAATCTCATTCAAGCTATTAGAACAATACGCCATCTCATCACATGGCACACACTGAATAATTTCACCCTCTAATCCAATGACAAACTGTGCACTAGCGTAGGTTTGCTGTGTATCCTTCAAATTCTCAAAATAATCCCTGTTATTCTGGGCTGTCGAGCCAGGATTTGCAGTGTAATGAATCACAATATACTGAGGGGTATCCGTCAGAGATAATCCTGGTCTTGAATACTCATTCAACGTCAAAAACTGTTCCGATATAGGAAGGTCTGGGAACTTATCCTCAACACCCTCCAAATGTGGCACATAGATTTTCTCCTCTGTGGTCGCCTCTTCAGGTCTCTTTGATTGCTTGTAGAAATGAACAATCGTATAGATAATTGCTATTACTACCAATAGCATAGAAAGTAGCACCACTCCTGTCGCAACCAAATGCTTCATGCGTTGCTGCTTCCTCCGTTCATTTCGAACCTGCTGTTGTCGTTTTCTTATTTCATTGGTACTGTTATAAAACTTCTTGTAATCGTCTTTCATGATAAAATCTCTCTATCAAAATCTTCTGTTTCTTATTTCTATTTTGTCGTATATGTCAATCTAAGCTTTTGACTACATCTTTTCATCCATTTCATTCATCTTGTCAAATACTAGCTTTGCAATTTTCTCACACCTTTTTCTCACTTTCAGCGATTGCTTCTCTATTAAAAAAAGCTTGTCCTTACGGGTAAGCTGCTTAATGGCGTACTCTCTCTTCATTGCTTCCTGCTTCGTAGAAAATTCCTCATAATACACCAAGCGCACTGGCAATCTGGACCTGGTATATTTTGCTCCTTTTCCCTCGTTGTGGCTTTGCATTCTCTCCTCTAAATGATTCGTCCAACCGGTATAGAGAGACCCATCACCACACTCCACCATATACGTATAAGCGATATTCTCTTCTTGGTTTTTGTCTGTTTGCTTACTCATCTCTCTCCTATATAAAGCCTTTGACCGACATTGCTGTCTAAGTAACTCACAAAAATAATATTGGTATGTGCAATATGTCAAAGACGAATTGTCATTACACCGCGTCCGTTCAATTACAACACAGCTATAATCTTACTATATTCTTCTTCACAATAAATGTGCATCTTTTTGCATCATATCACAAATAAACCAGAATTGGGGCACAGAAATGAAATGTTCATTTTTTCTTCATTTTGTCTTTCACTTTGGCTTGTGAAGAAAGTCAATTTATTGTATGATATTTTAAATAATTGCAATTTACCAATACTTTCCCTAAGGACATGCTAGATTAATTAGCATTATAGGAAAGGATATTTCACATACCAGAGAGGATTGTTATGTTAGAAAAAGCCATTGAGATTGCTGTGGAAGCCCACAGAGGACAATTGGATAAAGCAGGAATGATTTACATTCTTCACCCTATGCGAGTTATGCTCCGTGGACAGAATGACACCGAACGAATCGTTGGTATTCTTCACGACACCGTGGAAGATACTCCTGTCACAATTGACATGCTTCGCAAGGAAGGTTTTTCAGAAGAGATCTTAGCTGCCCTCGAATGTGTGACAAAACAAAAGAACGAAGAATACGGTCATTTTATTGGGCGCATTATGGAGAATCCTCTTGCAACCCAAGTCAAGCTTTATGACATAGAGGATAACATGAACCGGGAACGTATCCCTTATCCAACCCCAAAGGACGAAGCACGTTTCGCAAAATACGAAAAATATCACAAAGTAATTTTAAACAAACTAGAAGAATATAAGGCACAGGGACTCATCTAATCCTTGTGCCTTATTTGATGAATAATTGTATTCTTTTCGTCAAAGTAAATGCGTGTATCGTTAACCTGTCCATAAGCAGGTACATCTGAGTCCGTCGGTACTTAGTGAAACGCAGTTGAACTTAGTACCGCTACGCACTCAGAGTAGTGCAAACGTGCCTGCAATGGATTGTTAACGATACACGCTTCATACCAACAATTAATTATTTATCATACTTATCTATCTTTTTATCTGAGGTTAAAAAGCTTCCCCTCTTCACAGCTCCGCTTCCATACTTATCTCTTATGGAATCCAACGCTTGATCTAAGCTCTTTAGCTTGTCATGACTTTCCATATCAAAT
>JAGAQX010000098.1 GCA_017622535.1 Lachnospiraceae bacterium
AAATCCATACATTTTTAATTATTATAGGTTGAAAAATATGCGAAAACAAGACCGAAAGTCAAAGAAAATGTATAAACTAGAAGTTAGTCTTGCAAAATTTGATGAGGGGCTTTGAACCAGAAGTTAGTTTTGCATTCAACTATCCAATTTACAATAGAGTATATATGCAACTTTTTAGGAGTAATAAATGTGGACTTATTGTAAATATGATGGATAATAGTAAGGAAATGGAGGAAGAGAATTATGAATAAAAAATTATCCTGCTTTTTATGTTGGTTGCCGTTAGTGTTGATGATTTTAGTGTGTGGTCCCTTGATGTTTATTAGTATAGGAATGGATGCGGGCGTGATACCAGAGGAGGTTGCAGTGCCAATTTTAATCTTGCTATTACTTGGATCAATTCTTTTTGTGGTAGCAGTATGGGGTGTCATGATTTGGCTGATTGTAAAGACAGTTAAAAATCCTACAATGGATACGGGAATGAAGGTTGCATGGGGATTTGGCCTATATATGTTGAACGTTTTTGCATTTCCAGTATATTGGTTTATGCATATCAAAAATGAATAAACAAACAAATTTATAAAAAATTTTAAAAAATAATTGAAACTTTTTATTTCAGGGGTGTGTTATTAAAAGGAAAAGACATTATTTACAATGTATCATTTATACAAGGAGGAGAAGGTATGTTTAAAATGAAGAAGACACTATTAATGCTATTATGTTTAGTTGGAGTATGCAGCGTATCGAAAACGGCTTATGCAACAGATTATTCTTATTTGACGGAAAAGGCGCCTGAGATTTATACGACACCAAGCTTGGATTCAGAGGGAAAGACCAATATTACTTGGTTTTCTTTCGTGAGTAAGCCGGAAGATAAAACAGTAACACTCAGTTATGAGATAGAGCTTGCGAAGAATCAGGAGTTTACAGAGGCGCAAACCTTTACGTCTGTAAGTGAAACATTGGAGTTGGATAAGACTACATTTGGAGCGAATGGTGGTAAGTTTTATATTCGAATTCGTAATAGTGTGAATATCACTGGCGAGACCCCATCTTCAGCAGTAAGTCCATGGAGTGAAGTAAAAGAGATGGTCTTTGTTAAAATTAATAAGACGAATTTTCCGGGAATGTACAAGGTATTGCAAAATGGTGGAAAAGAAAGTACAGAGAAGGGTATCAAAAAGGTAATCTATGATACCAATAAAGATGGTTGGTTAGATCCAGTAGAGATAGAAAATGTCAATTCCTTGTCTACAAAGGATACGTACAAAAAGAAAAAAGGTAAGCAGGTTTTAACAAAAGCGCCTACAATTTCTAGCTTTAAGGGTGTGGAATTTTTGACTGGATTAGATATTGTTTCTGTTGATCGCTTTAGCGGAAAGAAAGCAGATTTTTCTAATTGTCCAGCTTATATGGTAAATATTAAAGGTGTAACTTCAAAACAGATTACTGTTATTGCACCGAATGCCAAGATGGTATATGTTCAGCCAGAAGTGGATACAAAGATTACGAAGATTGACCTTTCAAAATGTAACAATGCGTATGAAATTCTTGCTTATGGCAATAAGGGAACAAAGACCTTAAAGCTTCCAAAGAACAAAGAGAATTTACGAGTTTTGAGCTTGTCAGAATATGGATTTAAGAGCTTGGATTTGAATAGCTATACGAACCTTCAACAGTTGTATCTTTATGAGTGTGATATGAAGTCTGTGAAGGTGAATAAATGTAAAGACTTACGCTACATCTATTTCTATTTCTGTGACAACATCAAGAGCTTGAATTTGAAGTCTAATAAGAAGCTAAGAGGTGCAGACTTTTATGAGACGCCAGGCTTGACAAAGTCAACAGTTAAGAGACCAAAGAATGGTAAATATACATGGAATAAGGGTAAATGGTGGTATAGCACTGCGGCATATAAAAAGGATATGAACAAATTATATAATATGCCTGCATACAGCCAAAATGCCAATGACTGGTATGGCTCATCTGTGTATAAGTAAGATAGAACGGATTTTGTAGTGAATACAATATAATATAAGACCTCCCGAAGGTTACAAGGAGAATAACAAAAACCTTGAACGATTGGGGAGGTCTGTTTTATTGGATGTATTTCGGCTTTGATATCAGACGAATTACTTTATTTTTAATTTATTTGCAACTTCTATCATTTTTCCTTTTTCTACCTTACAGCCCCTTCGGTCGTAGGTATATAAGCCATTGATTTCACCCTCGACATCAGTAATCTGAGTATAAATGCATCCACATACGCCAGCCGGTATACCTGGTATTATCATTTCTTCATACATTTTTACAATTCGATTGGTTAAGTCCTCGCTGTCCTTGCAGGTACCATATCCGTATTCTTTATTGCCAAAGAAATGCTGTTTGTCTAGTAGCTGGTATCCGCCACACTCGGAAACAAACAGAGGTCGTTCTTTCACCTTTAACTTCTTCAAGCGAAAATAAATGTGCTTACTGTCAAAATCGCTTTTCTTTTGCGTGAACCATCCAGAAGTGCTGTCGACTAAACGTGTGTTATCCAAAGCTTTTACATAATCGTACATCTCATCGCTGTCAAATTGTCCCCAGCCTTCGTTGAAAATGGTATATGCAACAATACAAGGGTGATTGTAAAGATGTTCAATGGTAAGCCTCGTTTGTTCCTCGAAAATAAGTCTTCGTCTGTTGTCTTTTGGAAGATGAATATCCTTCTTTTTCTTCAATCCGATGGTAGGTAGGGCTGTGTCGCGAAGGAAGGAGTATGGACCACTATTTACCATGTCCTGCATCACCAGCATTCCTAGCTTGTCACAAGCGTAATAGAAATAATCCGGTTCGATTTTGATATGCTTTCGAAGCAGGTTGAAGCCTAGCTCCTTCATGTTTAGAATATCCGTATCATAGCCAGCCTCTTCTTTTGGGAGAAATAGTCCATCGTGGAAATATCCCTGATCTAGTACACCATGTAAGAAAATGGGTTTATGGTTCAAACACACTCTTTTTACATCATTTATAGTTTCTATGTTGATGGTTCGTAGAGCAAAATAGCTGTCGAAAGAATCCTCTCCTGCACGGATTGTCATGTAGTATAAATGAGGATGCTCAGGTGACCATTGTACTGGTTCTGGAATAGAGAGGATACCACGTTTGTCGGCAAAGGACTGGGTTAGTTTTTGTCCCTTTGGTAAATCCACGGTTACTTCGAAGACTTCAGTTGCATTTCTGTCATGATTGTATTCGATTTGTAGCTCTATCTGCTCTAGTGTGGTATTAATCTTTAGCTGTGTGACATAGGTATCGGCTACATTTTCTAGCCATACATTTTGCCAAATTCCGCTGACGGGTGTATACCACATGCCAGAAGGTTTTTTGGTCTGTTTGCCATAAGGGTAATCAAGACAAAGAGAGTCTGTTGCAATTACTTTCAGTGTGTTTTCTTTGTCTCGACAGACATGTTCGGTTACATCGAATGTAAATGGGATATAACCGCCCTCATTTTCACCTATAAAGACATCGTTGATATATACTTTGGCAAGCTGATCTACAGCGCCAAAATGTAGTAGAATTCGTTTTTTTCGAAAAGTGGCTGGAATAGAAAAGTGGCAAAGATACGTTAACTCGTCCGGGATATTACCCGTATATTCTGACAGCTTTGCCTGTGGAGGAAAGGGTACTCGTATGGTTTGTCCCTCTAATGTCCAGCCTTCATTTAATATATAATAATCTGCTCTCTTGAACTGTGGTCTCGGATGACTTGTCCAAGCGCCATCTGTATTTTGTTTGAATGGGATTATCATGCAGGAACCTCCTGTTTGTTATAATGATTCAATTATGGTATTTTTATGTTTGGTTGCATGTTGCCATGCATTGAGTTTTTGTAAATTTTCTTAGATTATACCTTGAATTGAGGAGGACTGCAATTTGTTGCGAAAATAAATGATCTAGAATATAATATTGGATGTTGCGTATGTTAATTTGTAGGTTGGAAAAAGAGGACGATTTATGTATCAAACAGTTGTGAACAAATTAATTGAGAGAAATTACCATATATCTTTTGCGGAGTCTTGTACCGGTGGTATGGCTTGCGCAGCTTTAGTTAGTGTGGCTGATGCATCGAAGGTATTGGATGTGAGCTTTGTTACTTATGCAAATGAGGCAAAGATTCAGTATCTAGGAGTTGATGAAGCTACAATAGAAGAACATGGTGTAGTCAGTGAAGAAGTGGCTTGCCAGATGGCCAAAGGTGTTGCAAAAGAGGCTGGTTCAGAAGTGGGTGTAGGAATTACCGGTGTGGCTGGACCTGGTGGTGGCACGAAGGATAAACCGGTGGGAATGGTTTGTTTTGGTTTTTATATCAACGGAGAAGTTGTGACGTATACAAAACAATTTGGTGAAATTGGGCGCAATGAGGTGCGAAAAAAGAGTGTTGCATTTGTATACGAAATATTAAATGCACGTTTATAAAGATATCCCTGATATTTGATTGATGAAAAAATCCTGCTATCATTACGTAGCAAGACACAATAAAAAACAATGTTTTTGTTGTGTTTCTTCATAACTAAGCAGGATTTTTCGTTCCTCGTAATATCAGGGAATATCTCTATAAAAAATAAATTTATTTTTTTGTCATATCATACTGAATATTTGGCATCTTCACATCTAATGTGGCAGCAGCCATCTGCATCCATTCTGGATTCGAAATCCAACGATCTCCTTGCTTTAACACATAGAATGGCGTGTCTTGCTTCTCACTTCTAGCAATTCGGACAATTGCAACAATATCACATATTAAGATGAATCCAAGGAAAACAAGAGTCAGTAACATATTTTCCATAAATAAGCAGAAGTCGAAGAAACCGTGTTGTAGCGTTGGGAATAATAATGCGTAGAATAACCATAGCCAGCTCTTTCCTTTCTGCCCTTTTACTTCAAATAACTTTGAATTCCCAAGGAAATATCCCATGAAAATTGCAAAGGTACAATGTCCGGGAACGGAAATGATTGCTCTTGTGATTCCGGTTCCAAATCCGTGCTGGAATACATACATGATATTTTCTAATAAAGCAAATCCCAGAGAGGAAGCAACACAATATACAATGGCATCAAAGCGATAATTAAATGCTTTGTTCTTCCAAATAAAAACACGCACCATGAATAGCTTCCAAAATTCTTCGATTAATGCAACTCCGAAGAAGGCACTGAGAAACTTGTAAATAACGCCGTCCGGATTAAATAGGAGCATTAGGAAAGCATCCGATATTATTTCACATACCAAAGTTGGAAGAATGGATAATATACCTAATCCCATGACACCGAGAATTAATCCGATTGGTTCTTTTTCAATTTGGTCACATTTGTAAATCACAATCATTAAAACAATAGCTGGTAACACAGCGATAATTAATAAATGCATATTCTTCTCTCCTCATTTGTGAATGTTATAATTTAGCCTAACGCTATTATGATATATCCCATTATAATTATATTTTTATATAGGTGCAACAGATTTTGTATGTCCTGTTATATAAAATATCACGTAGTTTTCATTTAAATCTTTAAAATAAGTTGCGAGTCATATGTCGAATAATTCTAATGTACATTTAAAAGTATTGTGATATAATTGTCTTTTGATTGGACGGTATAGTGTTTGCCGATTGAACACAATATATATTCTTTGTGAGATGATTTGTATAAGCAGGAGGATATTATGAAAATTATAATTGTTGGCTGTGGCAAGGTGGGATATGCCCTGGCGGAGCAACTGAACGAAGAAGGACATGATATAACGGTTGTGGACACCAACGAAGAAAAGATTGAGAAAGCTATTTCTAGATTGGATGTGCAGGGGGTTATGGGCAATGGAACAACCTTTGCTACATTGTTAGATGCAGGAATTAAGAATAGTGATTTGTTGATTGCTGTTACAGCAAGGGATGAGGTGAATTTGCTTTGTTGTTTGATGGCAAAGAAAACGGGTAATTGTGAGACAATAGCAAGAGTTCGTAATCCGGAATATATGCATGAAATGAACTATTTGAGAGATGTATTGGGATTATCCATGGTAATTAATCCGGAACTGACCTGTGCGAGAGGTATCAGTAGTTTGGTGGAGGTTCCAAGTGCCTTAGATTTTACCACTTTTGGAAAGGGGCGTGCGAATTTAATTAAGCTTTCAATTCCAGATAATTCCACACTTCATAATATGACAGTGGCAGATTTTTCGAAAAAGATACATTCCAAAACTTTAATTTGCGCGATTGAACGTGATGGTGAGGTTGTAATTCCGAATGGTAACTCAGTACTTCAAAATAATGATAAAATATATGTAGTGTTGCCACCTTCTGAGTTGCATTCGTTAATGGGAAAACTTGGAATCAAGGAAAAGAGAATTAAAAATGTTATGATTATCGGTGGTAGCCGTATTGCATACTATTTGGCAAAACGATTAAGGGATGCCCATATCCAAGTAAAGATTATCGAGAAGGATTTTGCAACCTGTGAAAATATGAGTGAAATGCTACCACACACATTGATTATTCATGGAGATGCCACTGACAGACAGGTGTTGCTTGAAGAAGGTATTGAGGATGTGGATGCATTTATTTCTCTTACGAATATGGATGAAGAAAATCTAGTTCTTTCTTTGTTTGCCAATAAGGTAAGTGATGCAAAGATTATTACAAAAGTAGACAAAGTGGCATTTAGTGAGGTGATTGGAGAGCTACCGATTGGTAATATTGCTTGTCCGAAAAACATTACCGCAAAATCTATTATTCAGTATGTGAGAGGCTTACAAAATTCCATTGGAAGTAATATAGAAACTTTGTATCGTATCATTGATGACAAGGCAGAGCTTATTGAGTTTCGAGTGAATCAGGAATCAAAGGTGACGGGTGTGCCATTAATGAAGCTGAATATTAAGAAGAATTTGTTGGTTTGTGGCATTATCCGTAATGGAAAAATTATTACACCAAGTGGTAAGGATACCATCGAATTAGGTGATGCGGTTTTGATAGTGACGACAAATCGTGGATTGGCAAATATTAATGATATTTTAGTTTGATGAAAATGGTGATACAGGATAAGGATAGATTATGAATATTAGAATGATTGTATACATGCTGGGATGGTTGTTGAATACCGTGGCAGCATTGATGTTAGTACCCTTTGCAGTTTCCATATATTATCATGAGGACAGTGGTAAATATTTTCTGGCCTGTGCGCTGGCTTTGTTTGTTGTAGGTTTTTTGATGATTGCAAAAAGGCCGGAGAAGAAATCCTTCTTTGCAAAAGAAGGGTATGTTGTGACAGCATTATGCTGGCTATTGCTCTCTGTTTGTGGTTGTGTACCCTTTTATTTGAGTGGTGAAATACCATCCTTTACAAATGCACTTTTTGAGTGTATTTCTGGCTTTACAACAACGGGTGCCTCTATATTAAGCAGTGTGGAGGATATGTCTCGCTGTATGAATTTTTGGCGCTGTTTTATTCAGTTGATTGGCGGTATGGGAGTGTTGGTGTTTATGTTAGCACTTATTCCGTTAACTGGGGGGCAGGATTTACATTTGTTAAGAGCGGAAAGTCCAGGTCCTAGTGTGGGTAAGCTGGCTCCTAAGGTTCAAAAAACAGCCTATTATTTGTATGCAATTTATTTTGCACTAACGGGACTAGAAATTGTATGCCTGTGCATTGCGGGTATGCCTCTTTATGATGCGGTATGCACATCCTTTACCACTACAAGTACTGGTGGATTTGGTGTTAAGAATGCTTCTATTGGGGCCTATTCACCTACAATTCAGTACGTGGTGTCTGTGTTTTTGTTTTTAGCTGGCTTTAATTATAATTTCTTTTTCTTTTTGATTATTCGAAGATTTAAAGATGCATTTTCTTTGCAGGAGGTGCGGTTATATGTCCTTATTTTTATGATTGCAGTATTAGCTATTACAGCCGATTTGGTGGGTAGTGGGTTTGTGCTGGAGGAAGGTTTTCGACATGCACTTTTCCAGGTGGGCTCTATCATCACAACTGCTGGATTTTCATCCACAGATTTTGATTTATGGCCGTCGCTATCCAAAATGATATTGGTTGTGTTGATGTTTATTGGTGGATGTGCAGGAAGTACTTGTGGTGGAATTAAGGTTTCAAGAGTACTGATTTATTTAAAGACGATTAAGAAGGAATTGAATCAGTTGTGTCATCCAAGAAACGTGAAAGTAATTCAGGTAGATGATAAGTCATTAGCACATACCGTTTTACGTTCTGCAAATGTATTCTTTGTGATATATATTGTGCTGTTTACGGTGTCGTTATTATTGATTAGTATTGATGGATTTGATTTTGAAACGAATTTTACTGCGGTTGCATCGGCGTTAGGCAACATCGGACCTGGACTTGCGAAGGTGGGTCCGACACAGAATTTTAACCTATATTCAGGATTTTCTAAGTATGTGCTGATGTTCGATATGTTAGCTGGACGATTAGAGATTTTACCACTACTTGTGTTGTTTAATCCGATGACATGGCGTAGAAGATAATTTGGTGAGTGATTTGTTTAAAAAAAGAAAGGATTATTTGGATTATGAAGAAAAATAATCAGATGGATATGTCTACAACCCAAGTGATTATGTTCGGTTTTTTGATTACCATTTTGGTTGGAAGTGTGTTGCTGGCATTGCCTATTAGTTCCGCAAATGGTAATGCGGTTCCGTTTTTGGATGCGTTGTTTACTGCGACCTCTGCTACCTGTGTGACAGGATTAGTCACATTACCAGTAGTGACTACATGGAGCTTGTTTGGACAAATTGTGTTACTTTTGTTGATTCAGATTGGAGGAATGGGTGTTATTACTATCATGTCTGGATTAATGATTTTACTGAATAAAAGAATTGGTATTATGGACCGTGTTCTAATTCAGGATGCTTTTAATCTGAATTCATTATCCGGATTGGTGCGTTTTGTTAAAAAAGTAATCATGGGAACGCTATTGGTTGAAGGTGTGGGAGCAGTTCTCTATATGTTTGTTTTTGTGCCAGAATATGGTGCTAAAGGAATTTGGATTTCTGTGTTTACTTCCGTTTCTGCTTTTTGTAATGCGGGTATTGATCTTATATCCGAGAATAGTTTGTGTGACTATGTTTTTCATCCGTTGATTAATGTGGTGACCAGCATTCTCATTATCTTAGGTGGTTTAGGTTATATTGTGTGGTGGGATGTAATCCGAGTTATTAAGAATTGGAAACAATGGAGAGGTAAATGCTTCCGATATTTGTCACTTCATAGCAAAATTGCGATATCAGCAACCTTGATTTTGATTTTTGTAGGTGCTGTAGCATTTTATTTATTTGAGTACAATAATCCAAAAACCATGCAGGATTATACAGTGTGGCAACGAATAGAAGTGTCGTTATTTCAGTCAATTACAACTAGAACGGCGGGATTTGCAACAATACCACAGCAGAATTTATCTAATGCATCAGCGATAGTGTCGGTTCTATTAATGTTCATAGGTGGTTCGCCGGTGGGAACTGCCGGTGGAATTAAGACTGTAACGGCTGCAGTGCTAGTAGCAACTATGATAGCGGCTGTTCGCAATAAGGATGAGGTGAGCTTTTTTGGAAGAGATATTACAAGGAAGACCATCGCAAAGGCAGTTGCGGTGATGAGTATGTCCTTTATCATTTTATTTGTTTCTACGGTCATGTTGTCGGCGGTAACAGATGCAGATGCGTTGGATGTATTATATGAAACTGCTAGTGCAACGGCAACGGTGGGATTAACAAGGAATCTGACAGGTTCATTAAATGCATGGGGAAAAATGATTATCATTGTGACAATGTATTTGGGGCGAATTGGACCGATTTCGCTTGCGGTTGCATTTAATACGAAAAAGGAAAGTCCCAATATTGTGAGAAATCCAGTGGAAGAAATTAGTATTGGATAACGGATGGAAAAGGAGATAGATTATGAGTACAGAAAAAACATATGCGGTGTTTGGACTAGGAAGATATGGAATTGCAGTTGCGAGAGAGCTGGTGGCACATGGTTCTGAGGTGATAGCAGTAGATATTAACGAGGTGATTGTCAATGATATGTCTTCGGACATTCCTATATGCAAATGTGCAGATGTTACAGATCCGGAAGCGGTCAAACAGCTTGGAATTGCCAATGTAGATGTAGTTGTGATTTCAATGGCAAGCAATTTGGAAGCAAGTGTGATGGCAATTATGCTATGCAAGGAATTAGGAGTAAAGAAAATTATTGCCAAATGTGCGAACGAGATTCATCGTAAGATACTAAGCCGTGTGGGTGCGGATATTGTGGTTTTGCCAGAGACTGATTCTGGCATACGTTTGGCGAAGAATTTGTTGAGTTCGGGCTTTGTGGATATTATTGAATTGTCAAAGAATGTCTCTATGGTGGAGTTGGATGTGAAATCGGACTGGGTCAACCGCTCTATCGTCGAGTTGGATCTTCGCAAGAAGTATGACCTGAATATTATAGCAATCCGTGAGGATAAAGAGGTATGTACCTCGATTAAGCCAGATATGGTTCTAAAAGAGGGGATGAAACTGCTTGTGGTGGTAAATACCTCACGGTTAAGCAAGCTGTAATGAAAAGGATGTTTTTTCGCGTAGACAAAATTCATCGTAATGTCTTAAAAATGGCATGATATGTCTTAGGGGAACCAGGGGAGTTATTTAGATATACTTTCGAATATGAACGTAAATTTTCCCCTTACGGGTGTTCCCACCTGCGTGGTCGAAAATAAACTTTCCATATCCTCGAACAGAAAATATATCACCGTCTTTTAGAGTGATGCTGTTGCGTCCGGTAATTCGGCCGTTCAGTGTCACTCTTTTTTCTTCAAAAAATGAGAGTGCTTCTTTCCTGGAACATTTTAGTAGACTTGCGATAATACCATCTAAGCGCAAAGAAGCAACAGGAAATTCCACATCCTCTAAGGTTGGAGTAAGTGCGGGAATATCGGTGCTTGTCTTTTCACATTTTACATTGGTGTGCTTAACTTTGGTGAGCTCGTCGCATATATAGCCTGCAATTCGTTCTAAGCAAAAGATGTAGGCAGTATTGTCCTTAATCAAAATGTCTCCTAATGTATCGCGCTCGATTCCAAGATGCATCAAAGCACCAAGAAAATCTCTATGATTTAAATCGTCGCTAAATTTGGCAAGGAGTGGAGTGACCTTGATAACGGCAATCGGGAATTCTCCGGGATAACCGAATTCTTCCTCGGAACCAAAGCCTATGACTTGTCGTTCGCAAAGCTCATTTCCTCCAAAAATCTCACAACGGATATAGGATACTTCGCTGCGGATGTCTTCAAATAGAGCAAGCTCGGCTGGGGATAAAAAATTACTATATGTATATATGTTTTGAGAATAAGCGCGTTTGGCCAGGTCGGTTAAGCGCCCTTTTAAAATTTGTTCATCGTTCATGTTGTTTGTCCTCAAATCTCTCTAATCATTCATGTATCAGTGTTAACACTGTATCAATATGCAATATTATAGCATGAATGAAGACGAACAGACAGCTTAAATGTTGTAAGGATTTCATTTGACATTATGGAGTGAAAAGTCTATTATTCTGTGTAAATGTTTTTGAACGAAGAGTTAGAGCTAGATGTCCTATTGCTCTTGGAGATTATAGCAACAGCAAGATGGGGTAATTGATTGATTAAAATAAGAGGTGTCGTATGAGATTTGTAATACAGCGAGTGAAACATGCAAGTGTAACGATTGATGGTGCAACATCCGGTAAGATTAACAAGGGATTTTTGGTGCTGATTGGTGTGGCGGAGAATGACACACGGGAAATGGCAGATAAAATGGTGAAGAAAATGCTGGGGCTTCGCATTTTTGAAGATGAGCAGGGAAAAACCAACTTAAGTTTGTCTGATGTAAATGGTGAATTGCTATTAGTGTCGCAGTTTACATTATATGCGGATTGCAAAAAAGGAAATCGTCCGTCCTTTATTAAGGCGGGGAAGCCAGATATGGCAAATGAGATGTACGAATATATTATTGCAAAGTGTAAGGAAACGATGGATGATGTGCAAACGGGAGCCTTTGGAGCTGATATGAAGGTGGAGCTTTTGAATGACGGACCATTTACTATCCTTTTAGATAGTGATGAAATTATGTAATTGAATAATTATAAACAAGAATTAGAACTACAAAAGGGTAAAGAGTAAAAAAGCAATGAAGACGGATAGCGAATAGAAAGGAAAGAAGAACGTGACAAAGGAACAATTTCGAACATTAGTACAGCAAAAAATATTAGTTTTAGATGGTGCAACAGGAACCAATCTGTTGAAGGCAGGAATGCCAATTGGTGTTTGTCCGGAAAAGTGGATTTTGGAGAATCCAGAGGTCTTGGTGAATCTGCAGGTGGATTACATTAATGCTGGTAGCAATATCATTTATGCACCTACATTTTCTGGTAACCGCATTAAGCTAGAAGAGTATGGTCTTGAGAAAGACTTTGAAAGAATTAACAAGGAATTGGTTGCTTTGTCGAAGGAAGCAGTGGCAAAGACCGGATATCGCGCATATGTGGCCGGTGATTTAACTATGACAGGAAGACAGCTTTATCCAATCGGAACTATGACCTTGGAAGAGCTGATTGATGTATATAAGGAACAAATCACTTGTCTTGTGGAGGCGGGCGTGGATTTGCTTGTGGTGGAAACGATGATGAGTCTTGCGGAGGCGAGAGCGGCACTGATTGCAGCGAAAGAGGTTTGCGATTTACCGATTATCGTCAGCATGACCTTCAATGAGGATGGCAGAACACTTTATGGAACCAATCCAGAGACGGCAGTGGTGGTGTTGCAAAGTCTTGGCGCAGACGCTATCGGTGTGAATTGTTCAACAGGTCCGGAGGAAATGATTCCATTGGTGAAGACAATGGTACAGTATGCCAATGTTCCAATTTTGGCAAAGCCAAATGCAGGTATGCCGGAGCTTGTGGACGGCGAGACGATTTATGCCATGACACCGGAAGAGTTTGCGGAATTCGGCAGACAGCTTGTGGTGGCGGGTGCAAGTATGGTTGGCGGTTGCTGCGGCACAACAAGTGCACATATTACAGCTTTGTCCCAGATGGTTCGTTTGTTAGAGGTGCCAGAGATTTCTGATCAAAAGAAACGTTTGCTTGCTTCAGAACGACAGATGTTAGAGATTGATATAGACGGAAGCTTTCTTGTGGTAGGTGAGCGTATCAACCCAACAGGAAAGAAATTGCTACAGCAACAGCTTCGTGAGGGAAATCTGGATTTGGTAATACAAATGGCAGAGGAACAGGAAGCTATGGGTGCGTCGGTGTTGGATATCAATGTTGGAATGAATGGAATTGACGAAGATGACATGATGCAGAAGGTGATTTATGAGGTGACAAGTACAGTGAATTTACCACTGTGTATCGACTCGTCTCATGTAGATGTCATTGAGCATGCACTTCGCATTTATCCAGGGCGTGCGCTGATTAATTCAATTTCATTGGAGAAAGAGAAGTTTGAAAAGCTGTTGCCAATTGCTAAGAAATATGGTGCGATGTTTATTTTACTTCCTTTGTCGGATGAAGGACTTCCAAAGGATCTGGATGAGAAAAAACAGATTATTCAGACCATTTATAATAGAGCATTAGGGCTAGGATTTGCGAAAGAGGATATTATTGTTGACGGTTTGGTTACAACTGTGGGCGCGAATAAGAAAGCGGCCTTGGAAACAATAGAGACCATTTCTTATTGCAAGAATGAATTAGGATTAGCGACTATCTGTGGTCTTTCTAATATTTCTTTCGGTTTACCGGAGAGAGGATTTGTAAATACTGCATTTTTGACTATGGCCATTGCAAATGGACTTACCATGGCCATTGCGAATCCGTCCCAGGACTTGTTGATGAATGCAGCATACGCATCGGATCTTTTACTGAATAAAGAAGATGCAGATGTCCGTTATATTGAAAATGTGAAATCTGTAACACTAGGTGGAACAAATACCACATCGCAGATGAGTGATGCGAAAGGAACCTCGGGAAAGGTTGTAAAAACATCAGATAAAAATGGAACAGATATTAATGGACAAGACGATGGAAATGTAGCGGGAAAACCTTCCAAGCTCTATGAAAATGTTCTCAAGGGAAACAAGAGAACAATGATTGAGGATGTGAAAGCATTTTTGGCAGAGGGTAACGAACCTCAGGCTGTTATTGAGAAACACCTAATTCCGGCGATTAACGAGGTGGGAATACTATTTGACAAAAAGAAATATTTCCTCCCACAGCTCATTTCCTCAGCAGAGGCGATGGAATTGGCAATTTCCTATGTGGAACCGTTGCTGCCAAAGAAAAATGATGGTAAGAAAATGCCGACGATTATCATGGCAACTGTAGAGGGTGACATTCATGACATTGGTAAGAATCTCGTTGTATTAATGTTGAAGAATTATGGCTATCGTGTCATTGATTTGGGCAAGGATGTTCCTAAAGAGGTAATTATTGAAACCGCTGTGAAAGAGAATGCGGCAATTATTGGATTGTCAGCACTAATGACTACCACCATGATGCGAATGAAAGATGTGGTGGAGTATGCCAAGGAGAAAAAGATTGCATCAAAGGTGATTATCGGTGGTGCGGTGATT
>JAGAQX010000099.1 GCA_017622535.1 Lachnospiraceae bacterium
GATGCTGGCTATCGAGTGACTGCAGTTGGTAAGATTGAGGATATATTCTGTGGCGTTGGAATTGGAGATGCTGTGCATACAAAGAATAATATGGACGGTATAGAGAAGACTTTAGATTTCATGGAAACTCAGCATGATGGTCTGATCTTTACTAATTTGGTAGAATTCGATTCTACTTGGGGACACCGAAGAGATGTGGAAGGTTATGCAAAGGGTTTAGAAGATTTTGATGTAGAGCTTAGTAAAATATTAGATAATATGCGTGAGGATGATTTACTGATTATTAATGCGGATCACGGATGTGACCCTACATTTAAGGGAACGGATCATACAAGAGAGCATATTCCGGTCTTGATGTATCATAAGAGGATGTCGCAAGGTGTGAATTTGGGCGTGTTAGACACCTTTGCTGATATTGGAGCAACCATTGCAGATAATTTTGGAGTGAAGGAATTAAAGGTTGGTTGTAGTCTTAAGAAATATATCGTCTAGGCTATTCAAAACAAAGGGTAGTAAGCGTCTTATTTAAAATGGGATTTAATATACAGAATGATGTATAGAGGATGGAGGTATGCATTATGAACACATACGATATCATTATGAAGAAGCGTGATGGTAATGCTTTGGATAAAGAAGAAATTACGTATATAGTGGATGGTTACACAAACGGTTCGATTCCAGATTATCAAATGGCTGCATTTCTAATGGCTGTTTATTTTCAGGGAATGAACCATGAAGAGACTACTATGCTTACTATGGCCATGGCGGATAGTGGTGACCGTCTGGATTTATCGGCAATTAACGGAATTAAGGTAGATAAGCATTCTACTGGTGGTGTAGGAGATAAGACCAGCTTGATTGTAGGACCAATTATCGCAAGTCTTGGTGTTCCGGTGGCGAAAATGAGCGGTAGAGGTTTAGGTCACACTGGTGGAACTATCGATAAGTTAGAGGGAATACCAGGATTTTGCACTAGTATTTCGGAGGAAGATTTTATTAGGCAGGTGAATGAAACAGGACTTTCGATTGTAGGCCAGACTGCAAATCTTGCACCTGCAGATAAGAAAATCTATGCATTACGTGATGTAACAGCCACAGTAGATAATGTATCCTTAATAGCAGCTAGTATTATGAGTAAGAAGTTAGCTGCTGGTGCAGATGCCATTGTGTTAGATGTGAAGGTTGGCTCTGGTGCATTTATGAAAACACTAGATGACGCTAGATTGTTGGCAAAGACTATGGTTGCCATTGGAACTCTTGCAGGCAAAGATACGACAGCAGTTATTACAGATATGAATGAGCCGTTAGGCAATGCAGTTGGTAATATATTAGAGGTGCAAGAAGCAGTGGAATGCTTGCAGGGCAAAGGCGAGAAGCGTCTTATGGAGGTTTCGAAGGTTCTTTCAGCTCATATGCTTGTAGCTGCCAAGAAAGCAGAAGATTATGAGGAAGCAATGAAGCTGGTAGATGATGTGATTGCTTCGGGCAAAGCATTTGAGAAGATGAAAGAATTTGTAGCAGCACAACATGGTGATGCTAGTTATTTAGATAATATGGAGCAGTTTGAACAGGCTGCATTTACAAAGGTGGTTACAGGTAAAGATATATTTATGGCTGATTCAGACACTATTAATTGGGAGAGCGGTTATTTAACTGCTTGCAACAATCAGGAGATTGGTATGTCATCTCTGGTTCTTGGCGGTGGCCGTGAAACAAAGGACAGTGAGATTGATTTGACAGTAGGAATTCGACTTCAGAAGCACTTAGGTGATAGAATCGATGAATCGGATGAAGTGGCAATACTCTATGGTAATGATGAAAACAAATTAGAGTCAGCATATCAACGTTTTGTCAATGCTTATACCTTATCAAAGGATAATACCTTCAATAATCAGATTGTATATGAAGTAATTACAAAGGCGAATCTGTAACAATTCGTTTATTAGAGTAAATATAGTCAATTCACATATCATAGATAATGAATGTAAAGATAATAAGAATAAAACACGTTTCTTTTTAATAAACTATTAGAAAAGAGATAGGTACCTTTCAATGAAACAAAGAATTGTATTTGGTCTTATTCTAATATTGATTTTATCGTTAGTGCCGTCTAACTTGTTGGTGGCAGAGAAACAAAAAGATAAAAACACACAATCTACGCAGGCGATGATTGATATTCAGTCTCCATCTGCGTTATTAATGGAGTTAAACAGTGGACAGATATTGTTTGAAAAGGATGGTGACACTGCAAGACGACCAGCATCCGTTACGAAAATTATGACTATGTTACTGGCGTTTGAGGCATTAGATTCTGGGCAATTATCCTTAGATAGCATGGTGACGGTATCAGAACATGCTGCAAGTATGGGTGGAAGCCAGGTGTTTCTCGAGGTAAATGAACAGCAGACAGTAGAAGATATTCTTAAATGTATGATTGTTTCTTCTGCAAATGATGCGGCAGTTGCGATGGGTGAAACCATTGCAGGTAGCGAGGAAGCCTTTGTTCAGATGATGAACCAACGTGCTAAGGAATTGGGTATGGAAAACACGAATTTCGCTAATGCTTGTGGATTAGAAGCAGAAGGACATGTAATGAGTGCCAAGGATATAGCAATTCTTTCCAGAGAATTATTGTTGCATCATCCAGAGGTTTTAGAGTATTCTACTATTTGGATGGATACCATCACACATAAAACTAACAAAGGAGAATCAGAATTTGGTTTAGCAAATACCAACAAATTCTTGAAGAAATATGACGGAGCAAATGGATTGAAAACGGGATATACATCTGCAGCAGGTTTTTCTATGTCAGCTACAGCTACACGGAATGGTACAACATTAATTGCAGTTGTGATGGGTTCTAAAACCAAAGACATTCGTTATAACGACGCAACTAAGTTGTTGGATTATGGTTTTGCGAACTGTAGCATATATGAAGACCGTAAGGTGTTAGACGGTGATAACCAGGTCAAAATCGAAAACGGAGTGAAAGACACTGTTACAGTGGAGGCTAAGGGGGCATTTACCCATGTGTTTATTGGAAGTAACGAAAGTGACAAGGTTACAAAAAAACTTGTAATTGTGAAAGAGCAAGCACCAATTAAAAAAGGTGATGTGGTTGCAAAGGTAGAGTATTATCAAGGTAATACGTTACTTGGAAGTGTAGATGTATTAGCTTTGAAATCAATAGAAAAACAACAATATCACCATACTTTAGAGAAAATATTCTATCAATTTATCAATATATATTAAATTTAAGGAGATACCAATGATTTTGTGCTTGAAAGTATTAGGAATTCTTAGTATACTAGGGGTTGTTTGTTTGTCGATTATTCTGATTATTAGTTATTTTGAAAATCGAAAATTGACGACAACAGAATATCACATTTCCGATATACGAGTTCCGAAAGCATTTAATGGCTTTCATATTGTGCATTTGTCTGACTTACATAATGCGGAATTTGGAGCACACAATGAACAGCTGATAGATGTAATAAATGAACTAAAACCGGATATTATAATAATAACAGGTGATCTGATCATCGGTAAACCAGAACAGGACATTGCTGAATCGGTGGATTTTATGAATAGGCTTTGTGATATTGCACCAGTATATTTTAGTATGGGAAATCATGAATTACGAGTGAGTCTATACGAAGATGTCTATGGTGATATGTGGAAGCAATTTATGGAACGTGTTTCACCGAAAGTGCATTTACTGTTTGATGAGAAGGCAGCAATTATTAAGAATGGTGATCAAATTTGGTTGTACGGTCTTAATTTGACACCAGAGCTTTATAAAAGGATTATTCAGACACCAATGCCAGATGATTATTTAGATTCCTTATTTGGTGCATGTAATCCAAAGGAATATCATATATTTATGGCTCACAATCCGGATTATTTTGTGGATTATGCAAAGTGGGGTGCAAATCTTACCTTTGCAGGTCATGTACATGGTGGAATGATACGTGTTCCGTGGCTTGGAGGCGCGTTATCCCCGATGATACATTTCTTCCCAAAGTATGATAAGGGATTATTTAAAGAAATGGGGCAATATATGATATTGAGTGGTGGATTAGGGAATCATACTTTTAAGTTTCGAGTGAATAATCTGCCAGAGGTAGTATCAGTAAAGCTATATACAGACGAATATATAACCTCGTCTGATGAGAAATAGATTTTTATAGGAGTGCAAAATGGACGATAAGAAGAAAAACGTACCAGAAGAAACAAAAGAATTAGACGATCTTGAAGGTGTGATTGAGGTTGTGGATTTCAGCGATATTCGAAGTGCATTGAATAAACTGGATGAAAAGAAAGCAGCTTTAGATCAAGAAAAGAAAGAAAAGGAAGCGGAGACAAAAGAGAAAGCTTCTGAAGTGAAGGACTCAAAGGCAGAAAAAACATCTTTGGATAAGAAGGAAACAGAGAAGAATGAACCTGTTTCTGATGTCAAGGATTTGAAGAAAACAGAGAAGAACGAACCTGTTTTGGATGTGAAGGATTCGAAGGAAGAGAATAAGATTTCTGACAAAAAAGAGTCCGAAGAAGAGAATAAGGCTTCTGACAAGAAGGAGGCCAAGGAAGAAGATAAAGCTTCTGACAAGAAAGAGACCAAGGAAGAAGATAAAGCTTCTGACAAGAAGGAGACCAAGGAAGAAGATAAAGCTTCTGACAAGAAAGAGTCAAAAGAAGAAAATAAAACTACTGACAAAAAAGACACAAAGGAAGCAACAAACAAGGCGATTTCTCAGAGCAAGCGTTTAGCTGACGCAAAGGCTGCGGAAGCAGAGAAAATGATGAGTGCCACAACAGAAACAACATCAAACGCTACGAATAAGAAAGAGAAAAAGGGCAAGAAGGGTCTTGCAATTTTCTTCGGAGTTTTTGCGTCTTTAATTGTCGTTGCATATGTTGCTGGTTTTGTTTATTTTTCGAATTATTTCTATCCAGATGTTGCAATCAATGGTACAAATGTATCCAATATGGATAAGGCAACTGCACAGAAAACCTTAAATGATTTTTATAAAGATTATGTTTTAACTATGGAGACGATTGATGGTAAGCAGGTCACTATAGTAGGTACAGATATTGAAATGAATATTAAACTACAGGAAGATTTAAGCAAATGCTTAAAGGAGCAGGAAGCGTATTTGTGGTTTATGAATTTGATGAAGCACCATGATTATTCTATTGGTGCTAATGCGACCTGGAATGAGGATGCGTTAGAGTCGATTTATAAAGACATGAAAATGTTAGATAAGAAGCTTATGACAGCACCAAAGGATGCATACATTGGCGTTGAAGATGGCAAATTTGCAATCATTAAAGAAGATATGGGAACAACTTTGATTGTTGATAATTTCAAGACAACAGTGAATGATAGTTTGTCTGGGGTTGTTGCAACTGTCAATTTGAAGGATGCAGGTTGTTATGAGTTACCAAAGGTATATCAGGATGATGCAACCTTAACTGCAGATTTTGCTTCCATGAGTGAGTTTGCAGGCGGTGTTATTACCCTTCAATTAGATGATTTAACACTTGAACCTGGAATGGAATTGTATGATGAAGTTCTTCAAAAAAATGGTGATAGCTATACCGTATCGAAAACGAAGGTTCAGAATTATGTGAAGGAATTAGCCGCACAGTATGACACAATGGGTACCGAAAGAACATTTACATCTAGCTTTGAGAATGGCCGAATTGTAAAGGTGGCTGGAAGTGCTTTTGGATATGAGATGGATCAGGAAGCAACTGCGAATGCACTTTATACTGCATTGCAGTCTAAAAAGGCTACAACAGTTGAGGCGATTTTTAAGACAAAAGGATATACTCTTCAAGGTGAAAATGATATTGGTGATACTTACATTGAGGTTAATTTGTCTCTTCAGAAGGTTGTTGCATACAAAGATGGTAAGAAGATTGTAGAAGGCGACTGTGTTTCTGGTAAAGAAGCAACGGGAGATGGTACCTGTCTTGGATTATACAAAATTCAGGATAAGTTGAGTCCAACGGTTCTTCGTGGTAAGCAGAAGCAAGTAACTAAGACTGTAACCAAGAAAAATAAGAAGGGTAAGAAAGTCAAGGTTAAGGAAACTAAGATGGAATATGAATATGAGTCACCAGTAACCTTCTGGTTGCAGTTTAATGGCGGATATGGCTTGCATGATGCTGCTGGATGGAGAAGTGTGTATGGTGGTAGTATTTATTATTACAGTGGTTCTCATGGTTGTGTTAACTTACCATATGATGTGGCTAAGAAGTTATATGAAAACTTTGAGCTTGAAGATCCTGTAGTTGTATACTTCTGGGACAATGAAAATCGTAAATAAAATATAAGACTTTAAGCCTGGTATATGCTATAATTATAGTATGTGCCAGGCTTTTGTATTATAGGTGATTTTTAAGCTTTAAATTTAAAGAAAGGAAATATGTGGTGATTTCTTAAAATATTATTTTATTAAGAGGTTGCTTCATAACAGGTATCATTATGGGAAAAGTAGCAGACAGAGTGCTTCATTGTTTGAAGTGTGTAAGAAATAAAACAGATTTTGTTCCAAGAGTTGCATTAATTCTTGGCTCTGGTTTGGGAGATTTAGCAGATCAGATCGATGCAGTTACCACAATTGATTACTCAGAGATTGATGGTTTTCCGCAATCAACAGTTGTAGGACATAAGGGGAGATTTGTCTTTGGTTATATTGATAAAACTCCGGTTGTAATTATGCAGGGAAGAGTTCATTATTATGAAGGTTATACCATGGAGGATGTTGTGCTTCCAATTCGACTTATGGGAGCAATGGGAGCAGAAATACTATTTTTAACAAATGCGGCTGGTGGATTGGGGGATGGTTTTCAGTGTGGTGATTTAATGTTGATTACAGACCATATAAGCTGCTTTGTTCCGAATCCATTGTTAGGTCCGAATGAAGATCAGATTGGAACTCGATTCCCGGATATGAGTGAAGTGTATAACAAAGATTTACAAGAGGTGATACTATCTTCTAGCAAGGAATTAGATATTTCAATGAAACAAGGTGTATATATGCAATTGACAGGTCCGAGCTACGAGACACCAGCAGAAATTCGCATGTGTAAGGTATTAGGAGCTTCTGCAGTAGGAATGAGTACCGCTGTAGAGGCAGTTGCAGCCAATCATATGAAGATGAAGATATGCGGAATTTCCTTTATATCAAATTTGGCTTCTGGAATTAGCGAGACACCGTTATCTCATGAAGAAGTGAAAGCTGCTGGAGATGCAGTTGCACCAAAGTTCCAGGCGTTAGTGAAATTAGCAATTTCAAAAATGTGATTGTTTTTGTAACTGGAATAAATGTGATTTAAGCATGCATTTATTTTCTAAGGTGTAATACCTTTGTAAATGCAAGGGAGGGGTTTTATGCGAATTCGATTGTATCATGCAAAGATATTGACGATGAAGCAAGATGTGGATTGGTTCGAGGGTGAAGTCTGGGTTTGTGACAATCAAATTGAGAAGGTTATTCGTTATACAGATGAAAATATCATACAAGATGACAACAGTAATATTTGTGATGATAAGATAGAATTTGATCAACAAATTGACTGTATGGGAAATCTTCTGATGCCAGGATTTAAGAATTGTCATGCACATGGTCCAATGACCTTTCTTCGTTCCTTTGCAGATGATTTGCCTTTACAGCAGTGGCTGAATACCATGATTTTTCCGGCTGAAGCTAAGCTAAAGGAAGAAGACATCTACACACTAATGCAGTTAGCAATTTTAGAATATATTCGTGGTGGAATCACGACGAGTTTTGAAATGTATTTTTATCCAGAAATGATTGCTAAGGCTTGTATTGATATGGGATATCGGGTTGTGATTTCAGGTACGGTTTTTGGTGATGAGAATGGGGTAGAATCTGCAATTAACACTTTGAAAAAAGACTATACTACATTTCATCAATGTCATTCACTGGTGGATTATCGATTGGGATTTCATTCCGAGTATAGCTGTTGTAAAGAGCTTTTGCAGGAGATTGCACATTTATCGCAGCAGTATCATGCACCAGTTTACATGCATAACAGTGAGACGGAGCTAGAGGTGCACCAGTGTATAGAGCGTCATGGAATGACACCAATACAATTAATGGACGAAGTTGGCTTGTTTGAGTATGGTGGTGCAGGTCATCACATGCTGTACACCAATGAAAAAGATATAGAGATTATGAAAAAAAGAGGAATCTATGTCGTAACAAATCCGTCTTCAAATTTGAAACTTGCCAGTGGAATTGCACCAATTAAAGAGTATATAGAACACGGAATAAAGGTTGCTATTGGAACAGATGGTCCTGCTAGTAATAATAACATGAATTTCTTTAAGGAAATGTATTTGACCACTACATTACAAAAGGTGAAGTATTGTGATGCTGCAGTAGTGAAACCAGAGCAGGTATTACAAATGGCGACTGTAAATGGTGCACATTTATTAGGTCTTACTGATGTTGACAGTATAGAAGAGGGAAAACAGGCGGATTTGATATTGATTGACTTGTTAAAGCCGAATATGCAGCCAATGAATCATTTAGTGAATAATCTCATTTATAGCGGTAGCAATGATAATGTCATTATGACGATGATTGCTGGCAAAATATTGTATGCCAATGGTTCTTATTGCAATGGAATTCATCCATTGGATATATATGAAAAAGCCAATTATATCATTCGTAGAATAGAATGTGACCTAGTTAATAGCTAAAATGATATATTAATAGTTTATATTTCATTTTATTCCATTATATTTTATCGATAAATTATGTTCTTGAAGTAAAACTCTCTCATATACTTTATGGGAGGGTTTTTATGTGTGGTCGAATACGGGCGATTATGATTGTTTTAGGTATTATATTGATTGAAGCAGTCATTATTTGTATTGTTCAATGTGAAATGATTGAAAAACAACAGGCAACTATAAAAGAACAGAAAGAAACCATAGATATCCACCAGAAAATCATGAGAGATATTCAGTGCTTTCCAGTTTCTCTGAAATATAAAGAACGGATTTATTTTGAGGATAGCTATGGCGTATATCGTGAAAGTGGTGGTCATGAGGGCTGTGATATTATGCACAATGAAAATATTGCGGGAGATATTCCTATTGTGAGTGCGACGGATGGAACAATTACAAACCTGGGGTGGTTATATCTTGGTGGATATCGCATTGGAATTACTTCTTCAAATGGAATTTATTACTATTATGCTCATTTTGATTCCTGTGCACCGGGATTGTTTGTTGGTAAAGAAATCAAAGCTGGTGAATTTTTGGGCTTTATGGGAAATACTGGTGAAGGTGAAGAAGGAACAAAGGGAAATTTTCCGGTTCATCTTCATTTTGGAATCTATATAAGGGATGAAAAGGGAAATGAAGAAGCAGTTAATCCATACCGGTATTTATTGAAAATAAATGAGGAGTAATCCTTTTATTTTCGTTATGTTTGTGCTATAATTATTAGGATTATTTTGCACTCTTTTGAGTACATAATTATCGAGATTTTATAAAATGGAATCTGTAGTATAACAGATTGTGTATAAGTGGTGGAGAAGAGTTGTAAATTTATTAATTTACAATATAAGGGAAGGCAATAATATAAAACAAAATGTAAAGGACGAGGTGACAACAATATGGAGATTCAGCTTTGGCGTGAGATATTAGACCCATATAGGTTAGCAGTGGATGAATTAGTTGTTAAATTCAATCACATTATAGAAGAATATCGTAATGCTGGTTTGTATTCACCAATCGAACAGGTAACTGGTCGTGTGAAGAAGATATCAAGTATTTTAGATAAGATGCAGAAGAAGAACATTGCAATCGAAGAGATTGATGATCGTATATCCGATATGGCTGGCATTCGAATTATGTGCCAGTTTGTAGAAGATATTGAGAAAGTAGTAGAGATTATACATAAGAGAACGGATATGGAGGTAGTAACTGAGAAGGATTATATCAACAATATGAAGGATAGTGGATATCGAAGCTATCATATGATTATTTATTATGATGTATATACCTTAGATGGTACAAAGCGTATTCAGGCGGAGATACAGATACGTACCCTTGCCATGAATTTCTGGGCAACGATTGAGCACTCCCTACAGTATAAGTATAAAGGTAATATGCCAACTCATATTAAAGAAAAGCTTTTGAAGGCTTCGGATGCAATTATTGTACTTGATCAAGAAATGGGTGCAGTTCGAGATGAGATTATGGATGCACAGAATATATTCCAGCTTAAGGCAACGATTGTTTCAGATATTTTAATTAATATTCAGAATTTGTATAAAGTGGCAAGTAAACGAGAAGTTCTTAAGATTCAGGACGAATTTTATAAGGTATACCAATCCGAAGATTTTGAGCAGTTGGAACGTTTCTCAAAGCAGCTTGACATCATTTCTGAAGGTTATAAGGCACAGAGTTTATATTAATAGCCTATAAAAAGATGAAGTTTCGTGCAAGCTTACTTGCAAAGAAACAATACCTTTTGGAGGATAACATGGAATTACCAATCGCATTTGAACAGAAAATGAAAGAAATGTTAGGGCCAGATTATGAAAATTATCTGGCTTCTTTCTCGTTAGAAGCACATCAAGGTTTAAGGGTGAATACATCAAAAATTTCTGTGGAGGATTTTCTGAAAATTTCACCATATGGGTTAAAACCAGTTCCTTGGTGTCCAAATGGTTTTTATTACGATAAAACGGAGAAACCTGCAAAACATCCATTTTATTTTGCGGGACTATATTATATTCAGGAACCTTCCGCAATGACTACAGCAAGTCTGTTGCCAATTGAAGAGGGAGATGTTGTATTAGATTTGTGTGCTGCACCTGGTGGTAAGTCTACCGAGCTGGCTGCAAAACTGAACGGAACAGGACTTTTAGTTACCAATGATATCAGTAACTCTAGAGCAAAAGCATTACTTAAGAATATTGAGGTGTTTGGTGTTGGTAATGCGTTGGTTACCAGTGAGCCACCGAATGAGTTAGCAAAACGTTTTCCCGCTTTTTTTGATAAGATTTTGATTGATGCACCATGTTCGGGTGAGGGAATGTTTCGTAAACAGTCCAATATGACCAAGGCTTGGGAAAGTAATGGTGTAGATTTGTTTGTTGGGTTACAGCGTTCAATTTTGAAGGAAGCAGTTACGATGTTAAAACCGGGCGGTACAATCATTTACTCTACATGTACATTCTCGAAGGAAGAAAATGAGCAATCTATTGAATACTTATTATCATTGGATGACTCTTTGCGCATTGTGGAATTGCCGATGATTGAAGGATTTGATACCGGACATCCGGAATGGGGCAATACTGGTAATGAAGAGCTTACAAAGACAAGAAGACTTTGGCCACATCGAATCGAGGGCGAGGGTCATTTTGTTGCAATGGTAAAGAAAGAGATGCGTTATGATAAAGCAGTTCATGCTCCGGTTATGGAGTATGCTTTTTCAAAGGAAAAATTGAGTAAGGAAGCAGAAGAGTTTATTCGTTCCCTGGATTATCCTTTTGATATGAATCGTTTTGATGTACAAAAAGAAAGAGTGTTTTACATTCCAAAGCAAATGCCATTTGTGAAAGGGTTACGAATTTTACGATGTGGTTTATATATGGGGGATATGAAGAAAAACCGTTTTGAACCTAGCCAGTCACTAGCGATGTTTCTAAAAGCTTCCCAGTATACCAATGTTGTGAAACTTGATACGGAGGACGAACGAGTAATTAAGTATTTAAAAGGTGAGACAATTGAATTGAGTGAGGAAGAGGAACAGTCTGTGAAGGATGGTTTGTGCTTGATTTGTGTGTTAGATTACCCACTTGGGTTTGGTAAGCTCAATCGAGGAACTATTAAGAATAAGTATCTTCCTGGATGGAGATGGATGTAAATTAAATTGGAATGAGTTTAATAATAGCTATGTTAATGTAGTGTTATGAATTAGAAAGTGATAATTTATGAAAAAGAGGATTGTAATTGTCACTGGCGCCTCCTCTGGAATGGGTCAGGAATTTGTAAAACAATTAGATAAATGTTTGAAAACCGTGGATGAAATCTGGTTAATTGCTAGAAGGAAAGAACGTTTGCAAGAGCTTCAGGCATCTATGGAACATGTACAAGCAAGAGTCCTTTCTATGGACATTTGTAATGATTCGGAGTTGAATATGTTTGAGTCTTTACTTCAAACAGAACAGCCACAGGTACGCTTGTTAATCAATGCAGCTGGTGTTGGTCGTGCTGGTCGATTTGATGCAATAACGAGGAATGAGATAATCAATATGATTGATTTGAACGTCAAAGCCTTAGTCACAGTGACACATATGGTTTTACCATATATGGCAAGAAGATCCAATATTATTCAAGTGGCTTCTGCATCTGCATTTATGCCACAAAAAGAGTTTGCTGTATATGCAGCGTCTAAGTCATTTGTTCTTAGCTTTTCAAAGGCGTTGAGAGCAGAATTAAAAGACACTAGAATTTTTGTAACTACTGTTTGTCCAGGTCCAGTTGATACAGAGTTTCTTGCTATTTCCAATGCAGGACAGGAACAAAAGCCTTTGAAGAAATTGGTGACTGGGAAGGTGGAACCAGTTGTTACAAAAGCTTTACGGGATGCAAAGGATGGAAAAGAGCTTTCTATATACGGACTACCTATGAAAGCGGTGTGGGTAGCAAGTAAAGTACTACCTCATAATTTGTTTTTATAACCATGGTTAATATTGTATTGTTTATCAATCTTTTGAAATAACTTAGGACAGAAGAAAAACACAGGAGAATAGTTATGTCAAAGAACATGAAAGGGAATATATTGCTGTTTATTACAGCATTTATATGGGGATGTGCTTTTGTGGCACAACGAACAGGAATGGAATATATTGGTCCGCTTACCTTTAATGGAATTCGAAGCTTGGTAGGTGGATTTACATTATTGATTTATTTGTTTATCCGTAACAAGCTGCAAAAGAATAATAGACTAGCTGAAACGAGCGGAGTCATTGAAACTAAATTGGTAGACGAAGTTGATCGAGCAAATGAGATAATTACAAATCCACCGTCTAAGAAATTTACTTTCTTGTGCGGTTTGGTATGTGGTCTTTGTCTGTTTGCAGGTACTACATTGCAACAGATGGGAATGGTGTACACTACTGCAGGAAAAGCAGGTTTTATCACAGCTCTTTATATTATTTTAGTACCGTTGCTTGGGATTTTTTTAGGTAAGAAGATTCGTCTGGTAGTATGGCTTGGTGTAGTCCTTGCATTGATTGGTTTGTATTTGTTGTGTGTTGGAGAAGATTTCTCGGTGAATAAAGGAGATGTGTTAGTACTTCTTTGTTCTTTTGCATTTACAATACATATTACCTTTGTAGACAAGGTGTCACAACGAATTGACGGTGTTGTGATTTCCTGTATTCAATTATTTGTTTGTGGATTGATTTCTGTACCTGGAATGATATTGTTTGAGGTGATTGACTGGAAATTAATTTTACAATGTACAGTTCCGATTTTATATGCAGGCGTTTTGTCCTGTGGTGTTGCATACACATTACAGATTGTTGCTCAAAAATATACAGAACCAACAGTTGCATCCATGATTATGAGCTTGGAATCAGTGTTTGCGCTGTTGTCTGGTATGATTGTTTTAAAGGAAACCATTGCACCTCATGAAATTGTTGGATGCATAGTTATGTTTGTAGCAATTATATTAGCGCAGTTGCCAGATAAAAAATCAAAATAATAAATCAAATCGAGGTCCATATGCAGGAAATTATCATTAACGAAGCAAATGCAGGACAGCGTCTTAACAAATTTCTTGGGAAATATTTAGATGCTGCACCACAAAGCTTTATTTACAAAATGCTTCGTAAGAAGAATATCAAAGTGAATAAGACAAAAGCTACCGGGAATGAAGTTTTACAGGCTGGTGATCAGGTTCAGATTTTCATGACGGATGAAACTATTGCAAATTTCCGTAAAGATGGTCAGGTTCCTATGTGTGTAAATGTGGTTCAAGAAGAAAATGCTCAGTCAAAAATGAATTCTGCTTCAAGTGACTCTTCAAAAGAAAATAGCATGTTGAAGCAGAATGAACAAGCAGATATCGCTGATAAAAATCCGTTGGCTGACATTCCGATTCTTTATGAGAATGAAGATATTATTATTTTGAATAAACCAGCTGGTATGCTTTCTCAAAAAGCAGAGCCTAATGATTATTCATTAAATGAACGAATAGTGGATTATTACCGAGGTAAAACAAGTGCAGATGTTTTGTTTACACCATCGGTATGTAATCGTCTTGACCGTAACACCAGTGGTATTATATTAGCAGGTATGTCGTTGAAGGGATCCCAAATGCTATCTAGAATTTTGAAGGATAGAACTCTAGATAAATATTATCTGACCATTGTATCTGGCAAGGTTGATAAACCGAGCACCATTAAGGGATTTCTTACAAAGAAAGCTAGTCATAATCAAGTAGTAATATATGATACGCTCGAACAAGCACAAGCAAATGGTGTAGATAAACCAGCATTTATA
>JAGAQX010000100.1 GCA_017622535.1 Lachnospiraceae bacterium
CGGTGGCTCACCTCATTGTTTTGTGTATATGCAAGCGTCAGCTTGCGTAGTGTGGATAGTTGCCGCACGGCTCATTGTTTTTATTGAATGCTTGCATTCGAGGGTGCTTATAAGCAAATGTATTCACCGAGTGTCTATCACTGAGTAAGCGCCAGCTTGCGAAGTGAGGAACGCTCGGTAGCTCACCTCATTGTTTTTTCCCTTTTTCATAAGAACAAATTCCCAAACTAATTGCATAAGCCAGCTTCTTTTGATAATTGGAATCCGTAAGCTTTGCCGTCTCATCTGGATTAGACAAAAAACCGCATTCCACAATGACTGCTGGCATAGACGAATTTTTGAGAAGATAGTAGCTGTCGGAGGATTTCTCAGTACGTGTATTTGTAGGGTCTATTTTAAGCAGTGTATTTTGGATTGAGGTGGCCAGTTGTTTGCTTGGTTCACTTTTAGAATAATAAAAGGTTTGTGCACCGTGCTGTAACGGATCTGAGAAACTGTTTTGATGAATACTAACAACAAGTGTGGCTTTTTTTTCCTTAAAAAACTGGACACGATTTTTAAGGTCGGAGGTTTTCTTATTAGAGGCTCCGTTGTCGTATAATCCACAGTCAGTATCTCTTGTTAGATAAACGATATAGTCCTGGGCAATTAGATAGTCACGAAGGTATTTTGCAATTTCCAAATTAATGTCTTTTTCTTCTATTCCATTTGTGCTGACCTTGCCTGGATCATTTCCACCATGTCCCACATCGATTACAATTGTTTTCTTTTCCTTCTTTAATAAAAAAACGGGATATCCGTAATGATTCAGGTAGTTGATTAAGCCATAGATAGCAATAAGCAAACAAAGTAGGGGAAGCGTATATTTTTTCATAAATGATATTATAAAAACTCAATGTTATAAAAATGTATGATATAGATAAAAAAATATGCAAAAGCTCAAGAAAATTCATATATTTCTAAGAATATATTCGCTTGCAGGGGATGTGAAAGTAAGATATACTTAAAAGTACTTGTTTTATAGGATGGTCGTGAACGTATGCAACTTTAGCAAGGTAAGGTTTGTGACTATCATGGAGGACATGAAGGTGAAATGGGAGAGGATACATTTGAAGGAGAAAGGAAGAGGAAATATGAATTGGTTAAAAAAAATGATGCTTTTTGCAGGAATTGGAATTTGTGCAATCGGTTCTATGCCTGCAAATGCACAGGCAAAGCAGGTAGGTGAGTTTCAAGGCCGTCCGATTTTTGATAATAAATTCGGAGAGGTTGAGATTACAGATGGTGGATCTTCTGTGGATACAGCGAATCGAAGATTGGGTTTTGCAGCGAAATATGATCCGCGAACAATAGGAGCAGTTACGGCGGTAGAAGATCAGGGTAACACCAACACCTGTTGGGCTTTTGCTACGGTTGCAGCAGCAGAAGCGAATATTATTAAGAAGGGTTATGAGAATAACACTTTGAATCTGTCAGAAAATCATTTAGCCTATTTCTTTTATCACAGAGCAACGGATCCAATCGGTTACACAGCGGGTGATAAGAATACAGCCGGTGGTTTGACATCTTGGGCAATGAATGGTGGAACCTTGTATGGTACTTCCTTGTCTCTTGCTACATGGTCAGGTTTGGTAAAACAGACTGCGTCGGAGGATTACACAGCTGCAGATGCGCCGAATGCGATGTATGTCGGAGCTTATAAACCGGCAGAATTACCAGCAAATGCCTGCTACAATAGCGATTACATAGTAAAGAATGTATACTATTTGAATTATAGTGTGAACGGAATTAAACAGGCGATTACAGATTATGGTGCTGTTGCCATTGGTATGTATATGGGTGAAGAATATTATAATTCTTCAACAGCAGCGTATTATTGCAACAAGGAAGATGGCAATCACGCCGTAACCATTGTTGGATGGGATGACAATTATAGTCGTATGAATTTTAATAGTTCATGCAGACCAAAGAATAACGGTGCTTGGATTGTAAAGAATAGCTATGGTACATCATATTTTGGTGATAAAGGATATATGTATATGTCCTACGAAGATGCAAGTATTCTTGAAATGATAGTTTATGATATGGAAAAGGCATCTGCTGTTCAAGATAATAATTATCAGCATGATGGTACCGGTTCCGCACTTTTTATTGCAGCACCAAGTGGCAGTGTTGTGGCAAACGTGTTCCAGGCCAAGGGATCTTCAGCTGGTTACAATGAGTTGTTAGAGGCAGTTAGTATCAATACAAATACAGCGAATGTGAATTATAGTGTACAGATATATACTGGCCTCACCAGTACAAGTAATCCGACTAAGGGTAAAGCAGCATTATCATCGCCTCAAAGAGGAACATTGATAAATGCGGGATACAACCAAATCAAGTTAAACAATCCTGTAACATTACAAAAGGGTGAAAAATATTCTGTAGTGATTACCTTATCTACAGCGAACGGCTCTAGAATTGGTGTAGGAGTTGACAAGGATTATCGCAATAACTATTTTAACTTTGATGCAGATATCGATAAAAAGGTTGGATATATCAAATTAAGTGGAAAATGGTATGATTGTGGTAATGTGAATCAAATGGGTTATTATGGAAAAGATCCATATATTTTCAATCTTCGTATTAAGGCCTATACCAATAACACTGCACAGAAAACATCCTACAAGTTGAGCAGTAAGAGTGCTTCTATTTCAAAGGGAAGCTCTCAAAAATTATCGTTAAAGATTACACCAGGTTCAATCAAGAGAAAGGTAACATGGACATCTTCAAACAAGAAGGTGGCGACAATCTCTTCTAGTGGTAAGATTAAGGCAAAAGCTTATGGAACAACTAC
>JAGAQX010000101.1 GCA_017622535.1 Lachnospiraceae bacterium
AAACGCTCTACAATCTCTAATGAAATAAAATCTTCCTTTAAATCCTCTCGTATATCCTTTGGAAGATTATTCATCTCATTCACATCGCGAACAACCTTTACATGACACCATTCATAAATCTGTTTTGCACGAAACTTTGGATATCCCTTCGCAACAATATATTCAGTTAACTCTGTCAATGTCATCGACTTTATATCCATATCTTTCTCTTTCTATCCTATTTTGTATTAAATACTTGTTTACCCTTCAATTAAATAAATGTATATCAATCACATTGTAATACACTAAATTCAACCAATGATACAGTGTGTTTTAATCTTACATTTACTCCATGTTCTTACGAAACTTTGCAATAAAGAATCCGTCGCATTCCACTACTCCTGGCAAAAGCTGGAGCATATAATTATCAAGCATGCTATCCTTTAATTTTTCTGGGACAACATCAGTAATATCCTCTTTTGTAAAATTAAAATGATCCAAAAACCACACTGCATTATCTCGATTCTCTTCTGGATTAATCGTGCATGTACTATACAAAAGCACACCACCTGGTTTTACGTAAGAAGCTGCGTTGGTCAAAATCGTCTTTTGTAAATTGGATAGCTCCAACAGCTGCTCCTTTGTTATATGATATTTTATATCATTTTTCTTTGACACAATCCCAAAACCAGAACAAGGCAAATCAGCAATTACGATATCTGCCCATTCCTTCTTATCATGATCCGGAATCAAAGCATCCCAAACAACCGTCTCTACATTCTCTAACCCAAGACGTTCTACATTTTCATTGATTAAATCCACCTTTTTTTGAGATAAATCTCTCGCCTCTATAAAAACCTGATTACCAAGCTTTTGAGCAAAATGTGTGGTTTTCCCACCAGGCGCAGCACACAAGTCAAGTACTTTCAGAGAATCCGCTTGATTTGTAAGCTCTTCTTCTGCCTTTGCCACAAGATATAATAACATGGAGCTCTCATCCTGAATAAAGAATTCTCCTTGTCTGAAGCCTGGTATTCTTCCAACATAATTGATATTCTTTAAATGTAAAGCTTCCTCTAGATAATGTCCTTCCGAAACCTGAATATCGTTCTCTTCTAATTTCTTGATTAATTCCTCTTTTGTAACCTGGCTCTCATTGATACGAATTGTCAAGTCATCTTCATTTAAAAAGGTTGCTAACATGGTTTCTGTCAATTCTTCGCCATACCAGCTAATCATCTGCTCCACAATCCAAAGTGGCATGGAATAAGTAATAGATAAAAACAAAGGGAGATTCTCCTCCTTTGTTGGAAAAGTCAACTCATTTTTCTGACGAACTACATTGCGCAGCACACCATTTACAAATCCGGTCAAATTACGAAACCCTTTTTTCTTCGCTAGTTTCACCGCCTCATCACAGGCCGCTTCCGCCGGCACACTATCCATGTACAATATTTGATATACTGTCATCCTCAACAAACAACGAATCAATGGTTTACACTTGTTCACCGGTGTTTTACTCACCTGGTTTATAACATAGTCAAGCTTTACCTGATTCTCTGTCACCCCTTCTACTAAGCGACTGATAAATGCACGATCCTGTTTGCTGGCAAATTGTTTTTGAAATAATAATTTATTGAGTGCCTCTTTGACAAAAATATTCTTTTTTTCTACTTCTACCAAAACCTCTAAAGCGAGAAGTCTGGTATTCTCTCTCTCTGCCATAGGTATGTTATTCTCCTAATGTCTCTCCAACTTCAATCTTATATCCAAGTAAAAATGCTGCCGTATCCATACGCTTTTTACCCTCTAACTGAAGGTTCATTATGCGAAGAGCACCCTTACCACAACGCACAACAAAGCTCTTTTTATCTACTGCAATCACACTTCCCGATTCTGCCTGTTTCGCATCAAAGCTCTCTACTTCGGTCTCTGATAACACTTTCGCCTCATAAACCTTGAGAGTCTTCTCCTTTAATCTTGTATATGCACTCGGCCATGGATTCAGACCGCGAATCAAACGCTCTAACACTACCGCATCCTGACTAAAATCTAGGTTACCCATATCTTTTGTAAGCATCTTGGCATAACTACTTTTGCTATCATCCTGCTTTGTTCTGGTTGCGGTTCCTGCCTCTAACTCTTTCAAGGTTGTAAGCAACAAGCTTGCTCCTTCCTTAGCTAAGCGTTCAAATAAAGAACCACCTGTTTCATCCTGTGACAAGGTTAAACGACTTTGGCAAATAATATCACCGGTATCCAATCCTTTTTCCATATACATAGTGGTTACTCCGCTTTCTTCCAAACCATCAATTACAGCCCACTGAATTGGTGCTGCACCTCTATATGCTGGTAATAATGAAGCATGTACATTGATACATCCGTACTTTGGAATGTTCAAAATTCTCTCTGGCAATATCTGTCCAAATGCCACTACCACAATCACATCTGGATTCAATGTCTCAAGCTCTTCCATAAAAGTTTCCTCTCTCACCTTTTCTGGTTGAGCAACTGGTAAATTATACTCCAAAGCCTTTTCCTTTACCGGTGTATACTGAAGCTTTTTGCCGCGTCCCTTTGCTTTATCTGGCTGAGTTACAACCAACAAAACCTCATGTCCATCCTTTACAATTGCATCTAATGTATCCACTGCAAAATCAGGTGTACCCATATATACAACTCTCATCTCATCACCAACCTAACTACATATTTTGAAGATTTAAACATCTAATAACTAGAACATACTATAAAAAGCACCAACACTCTCTATGGTCCCACACTATTCATCTTCCCACTCATCATCGTCATCATCCATCTGCACCTCATGAAGTGGACCTTCTGCCACATCCTTGTATAAGATTCCCTCCAAATGATCTAATTCATGACAAATGGCTCTTGCAAGCAAACCTTCACCTTCAATTTCAATCTCTTCCATGTCTTCATTGAGGCATCTGCAAATCACATGATTCGGTCTAGTTACTGTGGCTGCTAACCCAGGCAAGCTGAGACATCCTTCATCACCGGTTTGCTCTCCATCCTTCTCTATAATAACTGGGTTGATTAAGACTAATGGTGTCTCATAATCCACATCAATTACAACGATTCGCTTTAAAATTCCAACCTGTGGTGCTGCGAGACCTACACCATTTGCATCGTACATGGTCTCAAACATATCATCAATCAACGTACGTGTACGTTCTGTCATTTCCTTTACTTCTTTACATTTCTTCCTTAAAATATCATCGCCATCCACGCGAATCTGTCTTAATGCCATCGTCTTTCTCCTTAATCTTTTTATCTTGTTATTTCTTTGTGTTTATATCTTTGCTCATTCTAAATTCTAATATTGATCATAACAGAATTCAAAATTCAACAACCTATCTATTATAACATATTAAACACTTTCTGTCACGATTCCTAATAGGAATGAGTAGGATTAAAATCAAATGCAATATAGCATTTCTTAAACTCCTCTCTTGTCTTCAAAAATGCTTCTGTAAGATTTTTCATCCGCACTAAAACATCGTAGTCTTTGTTTTTCAAATAAATCACTCTACGATAACGGTCACTAATCTTCACAATGGTTGCATCACAAGGGCCAATTATATCGACTTCATCCGATACACCCCATGCACCGATAATTACTTTCAGATTCTCTGACAGTCTTACAAGCTCATTATAATCATCGTCCTCCATATACACTACCATAACATTGGTAAACGGCGGATAGGATAACATCTTGCGATACGCCTTCTCCTCTGCATAAAATGCATCATAATCCTGGGCAGCCGCTGTCTCAATACAATAGTGATCCGGCGCATAGGTTTGAATCACAACCTCACCACGTAGGTTACCACGACCTGCGCGACCTGCTGCCTGTGTCAATAAATCAAAGGTCTTCTCCGATGATTTGAAATCATTTTCAAACATAGTTAAATCTGCTGCAATAACACCAACCAACGTCACATTCGTAAAATCGTGACCCTTTACAATCATCTGCGTGCCCACTAATATATCAGCCTCTCCATTTGCAAACTGACCTAAAAGCTTTTCATGAGCATCTTTATTCTTCGTAGTATCCGCATCCATGCGAAGCACTCTCGCCTGCGGAAATACAGATTTTACATACTCTTCTACTTTCTGGGTTCCTAATCCAAAGCCTGCAATCATTTTCGAATGACATTCCGGACATTCCATAGGACGTTTTATCTCGTAACCACAATAATGACAGGACAGTTTTGCGTTCGGTTTTCCTGCAAAATGCTCTGTTAAGGAAACATCACAATGTGGACATTTAAACACATGTCCACAGCTTCTACAGGACACAAAGCCCGCAAACCCACGGCGATTCAAAAAGAGCATAACCTGTTGCTTTTTCTCTAATCGATCCTGAATCAATTCTTTCAAGCGAGCACTAAAAATCGTTCGATTTCCAAGCTTTAATTCCTCTCGCATATCCACTACCGTTACATCTGCCAAACATGCATCTGCTATGGCACGATTCTTCAAGGTGAGAAGCTTATATTTTCCTTCCTGCGCTTGATAATAGGATTCTACTGAAGGTGTTGCAGAGCCAAGCAATACAAAAGCCCCCGACATTCTTGCTCTCTCAATTGCAACCTCTCTTGCGTGATACTTTGGTGGTGTTTCACTTTTGTAGGTCGTCTCATGCTCTTCATCTATAATAATAATTCCAAGATTACGAAATGGAGTAAATAATGCAGAGCGAGGTCCAATCATAACGGAAACTTCACCATTCTTCGCTTTTTCAAACTGATCGTAACGCTCTCCCTTACTAAGCTTGGAATTCATAATGGTAACTTTGTCTCCAAATCGTTTGCGGAACCGTTTTACTGTTTGATAGGTAAGGGCAATTTCTGGTATCAATACAATCGCTTGTTTTCTCTCTGCCACAATGCGCTCGATAATTTCAATATACACGAGTGTTTTTCCACTTCCGGTAACACCCTTTAACAAATAAGTATCTCTATTACCTGCTTCATAATCCGTAAGAACAGTGTCAATCACCGCCTGTTGTTCTTCATTCGGTATTTCCTTCTGTGTCTGTTCTGTCTGCAGCCCATTATCTTCTACCATATCCTTACTAATCACATCCCGGTAATAACCCTCTTCATCAACAGAAATCACCATATCATGTTGCAGGGCATGTAATGTAGAATTCGAAATATTCAGCTTTCCTGTCACCAAGGAATATGGTATTACTTTGTCGTCAATGAGTTCCTTCAGCAATCGTACCTTTGCTTTTGCATTTTTTCTCTGGTATAGTTCAATATACTGTAATGCTTCCTGCCTTGTCACTAAAAGACGCACTTCTTTGTACACGAGTCCTTTTACCTTCTCTTTGATTGGCATTACTGTTTTTAAAGCCTGTATGGTTGTGGAGCCATATCGCTCCTTAATAAAAGCAGCAAGCTCCATTAAAGAACCCTCTATTTCCACTGCACTGTTACGAATCTCTAGAATTTCTTTTATCTTATCTTCGTCAAATTCCGGTGTGTCCGAAAATGCAACCACATATCCGGTTCGAATGGAATTACCACGCCCAAAAGGGATAGACACCTGCATGCCTATCCGAATACGTCTTTGTAATTCCTCTGGTATCTTATATTGAAATGTCCGATCGATCGCTTCATGCGAAATATCGATTATTATATCCGCAAATCTTGGTAACATCCTCTTCCTCCAATACTTCCCGTATCAAATCACGCTCATCCATATGGTATTTCTTACCTTGAATTTCTTGGTAATCCTCATGGCCCTTACCGGCTAACACAATAACGTCACCTTCTCTTGCGTTTAAAATGGCATAACGAATTGCTTCCTTTCGATCAATAATCTCAACAAACTCTCCATCTGTCTTTCCTATACCAATCTTAATATCATCGATGATTGCCTGTGGCTCCTCATTTCTTGGATTATCGGATGTGATAATCGTCAAATCAGAAATCTTACCAGAAACCTCTCCCATTTCATAACGACGGGATTTGGCACGGTTACCACCACAGCCAAACAACGTAACTAAGCGCTTTGGCTCATAGGCGCGAAGCGTTGTTAGAATGCTTTCTAAACTCATGGCATTGTGGGCATAATCTATCAAAATTGTAAATGCATCCGAAATCGGAATTAGCTCTACACGACCTTTCACATGAATATCTGTCAAAATCTCAAGAATCTTTGCCATTGGAACACCCATCTCACTTGCCACTGCAATGGCGGACAAGGAATTATGCACTGAAAATTCTCCTGGCAGGCTTACCATTACCTCTTCCTGATATTTACCCTCTAAATGATAGGTGATACCAAGACAACCATCCTTCTGATACAAGTTCAAACTTGTTGCCTGATAGTCTGCTTCCTGCTTCATACCATACGTAATCACCTCACAGGTATGTCCCTTTAATATATCCTCATAATAAGCATCATCTGCATTGAAAATACCCTTCTCGCATAGGGTAAACATTTTCGCCTTCCAGCTCTTGTAATCCTCAAAATCCTTATGCTCATTCGGTCCAATGTGATCCTCGGAAAGATTCGTGAAGATACCATAATCAAAATGTGTACCTGCAACTCGGTCAAGCATAAGTCCCTGGGAAGACACCTCCATCACTACACTATCTAGTCCAGCCTCTACCATAGAAGCCAGTGTGCGTTGCATTACAATAGACTCCGGCGTGGTATTGCTTGCTGGAATCACTTGCTCACCAATAATGGTTTCAATTGTACCAATCAAACCGGTCTTATGTCCTGCTGCTTCTAGCATCGACTTAATCATGTAGGTGGTAGTCGTTTTTCCCTTTGTTCCTGTAATACCTATAACAGTGAGCTTTTTTGAAGGATTACCATAAAATGCTGCACAAATCATCCCCATGGCATAACGTGTGCTTGCAACCTTCACTACTGTCACATCCTGATTGCCTTCTAAATCCACATCCTTTTCTACAACAAGAACAGACACTTTCTTATCTGCAACATCCTTCGCATACGCGTGTCCATCAAATACCGCTCCTGCAATACAAAAAAACAAAGCACCTTCTGTAACCTTTCTAGAATCATTTTCTACAGCTATCACTTCTGTATCTAAGCTTCCCTGTACTATAGTATAATCCAATTCCGATAATAAATCTGATAATCTCATATAACTCTCCTATACTTATATAACCTTATACACACGAAGAGGCAGACACTTTATGCCTGCCTCTAATTGTTTTATTCTTCGTCGTCACCAACAATCTTAACCTTACCTTGGTGTAACTCGTCCACTGCAACAGACAAAGGCTTCTTACCTTCGCCATCAACCAAAGCAGTTTCA
>JAGAQX010000102.1 GCA_017622535.1 Lachnospiraceae bacterium
CAGAGTAAATGGAAAATTGATTCCACACATCCTCTATCTGATACTCCGACGCATCCAATTTCAAATATTCCTTATAATCACGCAAGTTAACGTACTTCGGATAACTCAACAGAATATATGTGATTTCACATTTCTCTTCATTCACCAGCGCATATTCGTATATATAATCATATCCATCCACAGCTACATAAGCTGGTAACCCATAACTTTCTTCATCATATTGAATCTGGTGCGACACTTTATCAGCTCCAAACTCTATCGAACATCCGATATTGGAAAGACGCTCTATCTCTGCTTCATAATCTTCCTTGCTATATTTTGCATGCAGAATAATATATCCATCCGTATCAAAGAAGCCTGTCTTTAGACTCGATTCAAATGTTGGCTCAATCATATTCTTTGTGTCATCCGGAAAAATGAATAACCCACTGTCTATATCCCCACCATAATTTTCAAGGATACTCACTTTGTCATAATTCTCTATTCCTGATTGATTTTTGAATGGTGCGCTTTCCAAAAAAAGCACCATTCCAATAGCCACAAGAACCTTTATTACAAATGATAACACCACAACCCCCACAGCTACCACTAACACTTTACAACCTGTGACAAAGCTTTTGCGTTTCACAAGCTTTTCCAACATTCCATTCGTGTGAAGTGCCAATATCACCATGACAATAAATGCTACCACAGACAAAACGTAACATATAAATGAAACTAATCCCGGCTCATAGTCAAAGGTTTGCAAACCCAAAACAAACGCCATCAAAATAACACCAGCTAAACTGATACATCTTACCCATATGAGAAGTCTACTTCTCTGCTCATCGGCATAATCCGCCATTTTCGAAGCAACCTCTCGCACTTCTTCATTCATCATCTCGCTTTTCCTTTCTCCATCAATGAGTTCTCTCACATCCACATCATAAAAATCCGCCAACTCTACCAAAAGAGAAATATCCGGCAAATTTCTTCCATTCTCCCAACGGGAAACGGAACGATTGGTGGTGTGAAACTCCTCTGCTAACTGCTCCTGGGTGAGTCCTTTTTCACGTCTTAATTCTTTTAGAAAAGAACCTACTTTTTGTTGATCCATTGTTCAACCTCCTTTCGTTTGCAGAGTAGCATTTTTGCTCATTTTTGAACAGGACACAAAGCGAGAATTGCCGTATTTCCTAGTAATTTCAATGTCCGTTACAATGATGTTCGCCACCACAACCATGGTTTCCACACGCATGCTCCTCACCATGATGATGGTCGTGATGATTACACTGTACATTTGGATTAAAAGCGAGAGCTCCTGCAACAAATTGCTCTATTGCTGCATCTGCATCTCCAGAAACACCACCATATAGTTCGATTCCTGCAGCGGCCAATGCCATCTGCGCACCACCACCGATTCCACCACAAATCAGAACATCTGCATGTAATCCATTCAGCACGCCAGCCAACGCACCATGTCCACTACCATTCGTGCTAACTACTTCTGTTGAAACAATCTTACCATCCTCTACATCATATACTTTAAACTGTTCTGTATGTCCAAAGTGCTGAAATATTTGTCCATTGTCATATGTTACTGCTATTCTCATAATTCTTTCTCCTCCTTTGAAACAACTATTTCAAATATATACTTTTTACTTCAATGAATCACCGTTTAAACAAAATATACATCTAAGACAAAAGCTTACTGTTAATTTTCTTATCTATCACTGGTATATGGTGCTACCGCATTATATTCCACGGGTAAATTCTTTAAGCAGTCATTTCCAGATTCTATTACAATCTTTTCCCACTGTTCCTTGCTACCAGCATACGATACTTTTGCAAGAGAAGTACATCCATTAAATGCATTTTTTTGTATCTTCACAATATGTGTTGGAATATATACTGATTCTATCCATATGTTCCCCTGAAATGCACCTTCACCAATATCTGTTACTTTTGAAAATTCTAACATATCACCCGTATTTACAAAAACATCCGGGATAACTAAATATTTATATTTCGATAAATTATCTTCATCCCATATTCCTGTAATAACTGTATTAGAAGTATCTAATGCCATGTCAGACACGGTCTGTGCCACTTTTATTTTATCCGATATCAGAATATAACCACCCACTACTACAGCAATCACACAAATAAATATCAAAATCTTCTTAATAAATCCTTTATCCATCTTATTGCTTCTCCTTCTCGATCAGATCATATCTCTCCACTCGCAACCGAAGCTCATATTTATCTCGTAGTGCTGCGATTTTCTTCATCATTTCTGACTTGTGATGTATGTCAAGTGCCTCTTGATCACGCCATCGGTCAATCAATAAAACAGTTTCTGGATCATCCATAGGGAAGAAATACTCGTATCGCTCATTTCCTTCTTCTGCCCGAACTTCATCCACAATTCCACTGGATACCATTTCCTCCGCAAACTTTCTTGCGTTTCCATTTTTACCTGTATAATACAAGTTTACCGTTAAACTCATGTATATCCTCCTATTTTGCAATCAAATCATAGCTTTCCGCAATCATGCGTTTCACATCCTCTTCTGGTATTGTACCGTTCAAAATCAATGTATTCCAATGATTCTTGTTTTGGTGATATCCAGGTATAACTGCATCATATGCCTGTCGCCAAAATTCTCTCCATTCAGGATCAACCTTAATATTCACGCGCAACTCACCTTCGTACATGTAGGTCCATGCAAAGGCTTTCTTGTTCTTCTTATAACGTAACAAAATCCAGTTATTGTCGCGAAACGGGGTATCCATATAAGTATCTGGAAATGTCAAGCAATATTCAATTACTGCTTCGCGAGTTGTCATATTCTCACCCCTAACTACCACTCAATCTCATATGCCACATATGCATGATCAAAATGATATCCTAACTTTTCAGCCAATGCAACAGAACCTCTATTCTGTGCATCCCAGCTTGGATATAAACCTCTATCCAAGCACCCTAAAATGAGCTTTGCACCACAGATAGAAGCAAGTCCCCTTCTGCGATAATCCTCATGTGTATCAATCTCGATTTCGATTCCACCAATGTAAGCGGAATAAGAAGATGCTCCTGATACCACTTCTCCATCTTTTAAAAGGATAACGCCAAGACCATGTTTTTGATACATTTCATAACTGTCGTATTGAGACACTAAATCCCTACACCAATTTGCTTCCTTACAGCGATAAAACCATTGTTCATCTATCATCTGCAATTCGTATTCGTCAGCTTTGGCATTTACCATTTGCTGAAGCTTGAATCTATCAAATACATCCGGTTCTTTCTTGATAGCGTAACGCTCTACTTTCCTTGCACATTTTCCATATACATCTTCTATTAAATTTGCCCATTCGTCATTTTGCGGAATCATAATAACGAAATCCTGCTGACAACCTTCCGGTTTAAATGATACCAACTCTTGATTTGGATTACCTGCAAAGAAACAAAAGTCGCCAATCAATGCCATTGCACAATCTGGACGTTCTTGATTTGTCACATAAAGGTGTCCCATAACACCTTGCAAACACGACCAGATTAACGTTTCTTGCCAGTCGACAAATAGTTTTTCTATGTACTTGTTGCTGCTTATCTCATAAACCATATTCCTACCACTCAACTGTTTCCTTATTCTTGCAAATCATAAAATAGTTCTTATAAACCATGATATCGATATTATCATTAATTCCATACGGTTTCTTTGTATTTCCAAGCTGGTATAAAATAAATCTTGGACCATTTGGTGTCTGCACAAGCAATTTCACAATCTGCGCTGGCATATTATTGATTAACAACTCATCATCCATATAACCATAAACCGTAGCCTGAATGTTCTTTCCTTTTGTTTTCACTTTCATATAGCGCGAAAGCGTGCGAATCACTAAGACGGTGGCTACAATTCCTACCAGCAAAAAAGGTCCTCCCACCAAAAGCAAAATTCCCTCTCCAAATCCTACAATAGCTATTAGTAGCATGATAATTCCCGGTACTCCAAATGCTACAGCAAATATCATAGGAAACCAGACTGTCCAAAAACTCAAGGTTGCCTCTTTACAGTCTAATACCGGGTATTCCATATCAGCCTCTGCAGTATTGAGTCCTGTTGCCGTACCACAATAAGGACAAATTTCCGACACTGCCGGAGCACCACATGATGGACAGTATAATTGTTGTGTTGTTGGTGCTATTTTCTTCATATGAATAATCTCCCTTCGTGATAAATTCTTCTATCATATCTTTTATACAATCAAATCAACCCTTCACTTGGGGTTGCATATTTTTCTTGGCATTACGGATGCTGATAATATATAGAGTCAACAGCCCTATAAAATATAATACGCTCATGGCCATTATCACAATTCCAATAACAAAAGCAACGACCATATCCGGCAACAGTTCTAATAAGAACATGCATACACATAAACTTTCCAATATACTCATTACACAATAAATGATACCCAAAATTCGATATACAGTTAATCGATTTTTTCTATAACATACCATAGCAACAATACCTAAAATGCATTTTATGACCCAACTGGCAACCAGAAAAAATACCACCATACCAATCAGCATCATGATAAACAGAAGCCAACCGCCACCATTGGGATCGCTCAAAGCGTGTGTGCCCATCAAAACCAAGCCTCCATATAATACTAGCAATAAAATCACCAATATTACAATGGGTATGAATAGCATCCATTTTGTTATTTTATCCAATCTACTTTTCATTTGCATCTGTAACTCCTCTACCACACGATTATTTTATAAGTATTTCTCTATAACAGTTTGCTCAATAACTGTTTTCCCAAGCAGCGTAATTGCTTGTTTCGGACATGTATTCACACACCTATAACATGCCGTGCATTTATTTTTTCCCATTGCTTTATTGTCTTTCATTACAATATTTTCAGTAGGACATAACTTTGCACACTTTGCGCATCCAATACATTGATCAGCATCTATCTTTAATTTGTCACTATATTTTCTTGTTCTGTAACCAAACCACAATCTCTGCGATAGAAAACCTGCCAGCCACGAAAAGATTCCTAATCCTTCTTGTGGATATTGACCATTCTTAATATTGATAACTGCTTTTTCTATTTTGCCAGTTGCTTTTTCCACAAGTCGAACATTCTTTTCAAAAGAGCGTTTTAATACTTTTTCATCAGCAATACTATCAGGCATTTGCAAATGCAATCCACCTCTTACAATTGCTCCATATTTCTTTAACAATCGTCCCAAGACGCCTGCACCATCACCACTAAACAATGCCATGGTAGCAATGATAAAAACCCTTTTTCCATTCCATAACTCTGAATGCTTATCTATAAAATCACTTAAAAACTTGGGAACTGCGCTATACTGTACCGGATAACTAAATACGATTTCGTCATGATTCTTTATGTGTTCAAAAAGATTCTTATCTTCGATAGAGAACATAACCGAATCGTTGTCATACTCTTTTAAAAACACCTCTAATGCATATCTTGAATTGCCTGTTCCACTAAAATATATTCCTAACATCAGCTAACTTCTCCCACTGTTCCTTTGTCATGACACTTGTATGACCAACTCTCACCTCATTCATTAATGGCACAGGAACCTCATCACAGGTATGGTGATACGCAAATCCCACTTTTTCCTGAACACGCTTTGATTTCTCATTTCCATCATAATAACCGCACCAAATGGTAGTCATCCCGAGGTTTTCAAATCCGTGACGCAACAGTTCCCGAACTGCTTCCGGCATATACCCTCTACCCCAGAATGGTTTGCCTATCCAGTATCCTAATTCACACTCATCTTCTTTATCCGTCATATCTGTATGACCTTTTAACTTTAGTTCGATTGCTCCGATTGCTTTATCATTTTCTTTTTCACATATAGCGTAGCACTGGTCACCATTAAAAACATTGCGAATAACATCCAAACTTTCATCTACGCTTTGATGTGGTGGCCAACCTGCAATAGGACCTATTGCAG
>JAGAQX010000103.1 GCA_017622535.1 Lachnospiraceae bacterium
ATAAAATTGAGGTGCTAAAAAGAAATGCTTACGGATACCGTCACTTTGAGAATTTTAGACATCGTAGTCTATTGACGACAACTTAATCTAAAACAGGTGTGGATTTCTCCACACCTGCTATTAACGGGTTTTACCCCCACTCTTGACAAAGAGCCATCAAAAAAGAGGCGGTTCAATCAACCGCCTCTACACGAAACCTTACATACTATATTAACTACAACCAATCGTTATAATTACTTATCTTCCTTCTCTAGCTTCTTCTCAAGCTTCTCAAGATTATTAGCAGCAAATGTACGTCCACCAACACCAAAAGCAATGGCAAATGCTACACATACCGCAGCAATAATCAAGATAAACGTTGTCTCTACAATAGTCTTAGCAACGCCTAACTGGCTCAAGCAAATAAATACTGTAACAACGTAGATTACAACCTTTGCTGCAAGACCCATAGCCTTAGCCTCTGCATTCTTCTTAACAATAGCTGTTTCAGCTGTGCTAGCTGCAAACATACCAATCGCAAGAATAATCACTGCACTAAGTACTGCTGGCATATAAGAGATAATTGCAGAACCGATATTTGTTAAGATTGGAAGATTCAATACATTGATGCCCTGTACAATAAATACAATAACCAAAACGTACTTTACTACTGAACTAATCACCTTAGAAAGCGAAACCTTCTTTGCATCACCCGTCACCTTTTCAAGCAATGTATCTGCACCAACACCAGCAAGCAAGCTCTCAAGCAATGAAGCAACCAACTTAGCAATAAATACACCAATTGCAATAATAACAATTGCACCAAGTATATTTGGAATCATCTTAAATACAGTTGCTACCACTGCATTAGCTGGAGCAGAGATTGCAGCAATACCCAATTGATCAAGTGCTGCTGTAATAACTACCAAAACAATAATACCATATACCACATTTGCAATAATTGTTGAAAAAGTTGTCTTTTCTTCAGCATCAATTCCAGCCTTTTCCTGGAGTGCATCTACCTTAATAGCCTTCAATACCGGAACAAGAAGCTCTTTCACAATCTTAGCCACAAACATACCAACCGCTATGATAATACCTGCAGCAACAAGCTTAGGAATGAATGCCAAAAACGCATTAACCATATTTGTAATCGGTGCAGAAACACTCTGCATTCCAAGTTTGTCTAATACTCCTGGTAAGAACAATAAAAATGTTACAAAATATGCTAGCTTTGCAACAAAATCAATAGAACTATTGGTTGCTGCATCCTTAATCCCAATCTTGCTCAACCAGTTTTCTGCCTTGACAGCCTTCAAAAGCTTTGTTACCAACGACTTAACGATACCTGCCGCAATAAATGCAACCACTAACAATACAATTGCATAAATAACGCTTGGTAACTGTGAAAATAATGAATTAAAAAAACTAAAAATCGCATCCATCTACAAAAATCCTCCTTGAATATAATAGTATGTAAGATAAATTACGTTGAAGTATGTATCGGCATTCCCCTATTAAAATTTAATAAATTTTTTTCTTTTTTATATCTGCCTCAGAACATCATACTAATCCACTCTTTAATACGAAACATTACGTTAACAAATCAAAACAAAAATCCTTCCTGACAGATTTGCTTATTCGCTCATCTCCTCAAGAAGGATTATATTACTATCTCTTTTCTATTGTCTCACCATTCGTATAGATCGGCTCACTAGTTAAATCCACATTCAATTTCTTAAATGTTTTGATATCTGCATCCGAAAGCATATCCGATGTATGCACCTGACAACCAGATAACTTCGGTAATTGTTCCATAGCTATTCGTGCATCATTATCATTCAGCGCTGACAAAGCCAATGCAATCAGTACTTCATCCGAATGTAATCGAGGATTCTTTGCACCTAGATAACTAGTTTTTAGTTCCTGAATTGGTTCAAAAGCATTCGGTGCAATCAAATGTGCCTCATCATCCAGACCACCAAGATATTTCAACGCATTCAAGATTAACGCTGCCGACGCTCCCAGCAGTTCACTCGTCTTTGAGGTGATAATCGTACCATCTTCCAGTTCAATCGCAGCAGTCGGAACTCCAAGTCTTGCCGCACGTTCTTTTGCTGCAACTGTAACCTTGCGATTATCCGTTGTAATCTTCGCCTGCTTCATTAAAAGCTCTAGCTTATAGATTTCATTCTCTACATCTTCACCTTCTGCCATGCTCTTCAACGACTTATAGTATCGTCGGATAATTTCCATTCTAGATGCTTCTGAAACAATCTCATCATCAAATATACATTTACCAACCATATTAACGCCCATATCTGTCGGCGACTTATACGGATTCTCCCCATAAATTTCCTCGAACACTGCATTGAGTACAGGGAAAATCTCAATATCACGATTGTAATTAACCGTCGTTTCACCATAAGCTTCTAAATGGAATGGATCTATCATATTCACATCATTCAAATCCGCTGTAGCCGCTTCATAGGCAAGATTCACTGGATGTTTCAATGGAATATTCCAAATTGGAAACGTCTCGAACTTCGCATATCCAGCCTTTACACCTCGTTTATTCTCATGATACAGCTGCGACAGGCAGGTTGCCATTTTACCACTACCAGGTCCTGGCGCCGTCACAACCACCAAAGGACGTTTCGTTTCAATATAATCATTCTTACCAAACCCACCATCACTTACAATATGAGATACATTAGTTGGGTATCCTTCTATTCTATAGTGGCGATATACCTTAATCCCCTTCTTTTCCAGCTTATCCTTAAAAGCGTCTGCTGCAGGTTGCCCTGCATACATAGTGACTACGACACTTCCTACATACAAACCGCAACTTCTATACTCCTCTATCAGCCTAAGAACATCCTTGTCATAAGTAATACCCAAATCTTCACGCTTCTTATTCAATTCAATTGCATCCGCCCCGATTACGATAACAACCTCTGCATGATCCGACAATTGTAGCAACATCTTTAATTTGCTATCCGGCTCAAATCCCGGCAACACACGGGATGCATGCAAATCATCAAATAGCTTACCACCAAACTCCAAATACAACTTATCTCCAAACTTATCAATACGTTCCATAATATGTTCAGACTGTATCTTTAGATATTTGTCATTATCAAATCCTATTCTCATAATCGTAATCACTCCTTTGCCACACAATAAAACAAGTACTAGTTTACCACAATTTAGAAAGAACCTCAATGAAGATTTTTGTCGAAAACGATACCTTCTAAAGCTTCATCACAAAATATTTAGACAGCCATTATCCCATTCTAAACGAATCCATCTCTAGGTTCTAAAGCACCATCGAAACGTTGCTTCCTTGATGATGAACCTTCATTACAGTAACTTGCTTGTCAATCCAATTTTTCAATTCTGGCACGTGGGATATGACACCAACCAAACGATTTCCTTCCGTAAGCTTATCTAATTCCTTCATAGCACGCCTTAACGTCTCATCATCCAGTGAACCAAATCCTTCATCCACAAATAATGTATCAATATGAATACCACCTACTGTAGATTGCATCTCATCTGCCAATCCCAATGCCAATGCCAATGATGCCATAAATGATTCACCACCTGACAAGCTCTTAATAGAACGTTCAGAAGAAGTGTAGTAATCATAAACATTAATATCCAGTCCACTCTGGCTTCTTTGATTGTCTGCCTGTGCGCTTCGAACCAGTTCGTACTGTCCTCCAGTCATCCCTAACAACCTCACGTTCGCCTTTGCCAACACCCGCTCAAAATAGGACATTTGAATGTAGGTCTCAAGCTTCACCTTATCTTTCCCCGCCAGTTCACCATTCACGGTATCTGATAACATCTTTACCTGCAGATATTCCTGTTCGAACACATCAAATTCACACCAATTCTTGTATAACCGGTTCTTCAACAAAGAATTATGTCGAAAGCGGGCCATAACAAGATTTTTCTCATTCTCTTTTCTCTGTTTTCGTTGTAATATTTGATCACGCTGCTCTAATAAATCATCCAAATTCTCGAGGGGCTGCGAGCTTAACAGATTTTGCAAACTCTGTTTTTGTCCTTCCCATTCACTCATCTTTTGATTTAATATTTGTAAGTTTTGTGTTGCTTTCTTATGCTCATCCATTCGCAAAGAGGCTTCTGCCCGAAACTCATGAATCGCTTTCTTCGCTTCCTCCTCATTTTCAAATTTCAAACCTTTCTTAATTCCGTTTGCTTGTTCCAATAAGCTTTTCTTCTCTATCTGACAAGCTGTCTTTTCCTTATCCACAGACTGTAATTCCTCAAAAAATTTCTTATATCGCTCTTCTAATACAGGAATCTCTTCCTTAGCCTGTTCAAACACCTTCTTACCATTACGCCACTGTTCGAGCAGGTCCTGTGCATTCGCAACCTTTATCGCAAGACGGGTTTGTTCCTCTTCCAAACACTCCAAATTCACGTTCTCTTCACCGAAAATTCGAATAGACTTCTCTTTATAAAAAGTTGACTGTTGTTCTAGCTGTTCTTTCAGTCTCACCACTTCTGCGCTGACCAACTGACATTGCTTCCTTAGACTTTCAATTTCTCTCGTTTCTTCATCTAGCTGTTCCTTAGACAGTATTTCCTCAATCTTAGAAGCCGGCCTAGGATGATCCACCGAACCACAAACAGGACAAGGTTCACCTATTGCTAACTTCTCCGCAAGAATTCCTGCCTGTGCATTATAAAACCTTCTCTCATTTTCAGCATGTAGCTTGCTATTTCTCTCTAATCCCTCCGTTTTCGCTTGACACTCCTGCTTATTCTTCTCATATTCCTGACATATCTGCTGCCCTTTCACACAATCCAACATCATTCCTGCCACTTCCTGCCTACGCTCCTCAAGTTGTTTCACTTGTTGTTCGCATTCCAACAACCGAACCTCCACATCCTGGTACTTTTCGATAATAGCATCCTGTTTTTTCTTATCCTGCTCACATTGTATTAGTGCTTCTTTCTTAAATTCCTGTTGCTTCTCCAACTGCAAAATCCTTTGCTTCCTATTTTCAATCTCTTTGTATAACTCGCTATATTGATTATAATCCTTAAGTTTCTCTTCCATGCGAATCGCATTAGCATTCAACACCTCAACACTCTGTAAGTTCTCCTCCGCCTTCTGAAGCTGTTTCTCTTTCTCCGGCAAAGCATTCTTTAGCAGCTCCAGTTCTTTCTCCACACGTTGCATTTCTAAGACAGACTTCTGCCTCTCCATCGCCACACCAATTCTAGCATTAAGTTCTTGCAATGTATCTTCTATCCCCTTCAGCTCTTCCACATACTTATCTGCGACCAATTTATCATAGTCAACCAAATCTGTCACCAATGCTTGAAATTCTTCCCTTTGCACCAACTGTCGCTTAGCCTGAAAGGTGTCAAGTTCTTCTTTTCGTCCATACATATCTGCACATTCTAACGAAACAATATCTCTTACAATATCCTCTTTGCGAGCATCGTACGCTCTCTTCTTATCAAGAAAAATAACCTTGAGATCGTCCTGTAGTTTCTCATAGTTCTCTGTAGCAAAGATATCACGGAAAATCCTTTGTTTTTCATCCGTAGATGATAACAGCATCTTTTGAAATTGGCCTTGAGCAAGCATTGTAATTTGCGAAAACTGTTTATGATCCAACCCAACAATCTCCTTCACTGCACGATCTACCTCCGCTATCTTCGATACCGGTTGCCTATCGTCAGGATACAGCAAAGTAGCTTCTGCTTTCTGGGTTGTTTCTCCTTCACCACGTTTCTTCGCCTTCTTCTGATCCGGCATTCGTTTTACGGTATATACTTTCCCCTGTTCCACAAATGTCAACTCCACATAAGTCAACCGATCCGAACTAGCATATTTACTTCGCAGCATCTTGCCATCGCGCAATTCACCACTTGTAATTCCATATAGTGCATAAGAGATTGCATCAAAAATGGTAGTCTTTCCTGCTCCAGTATCTCCCGTCACCAAGTACAAGCCTACATCTCCAAGCTTCGTAAAATCAATCCGTTCTTCACCCGCAAAAGGACCAAACGCAGACATCACCAATGTCAATGGTCTCATACGATCACCCCCATATTCTGTCAAAAGCTCCCCTTACAACCATCTCTTGTACTTCGCTCATACAGTCTCCGTTCTGCCTCTCATAAAATTCCCGGAAATACTCTATTGGAAGCTTGTCTGTTGTCGGTGCAGCATTACCCACTACTGTCTGTTGCTTAGTGCGACGATTATTATATTCCAACGCCATTACATTCGGATATACCGACCGCAACTTACCCATAGCCTCCGGAACATCCTGTTCATCTTTTAAAATAATCTTCAGATAATCCTCGCAATTCATCCCTTCATAATATTTTCTTGACATAATCGTCTTGAAATCACCTTCTATAATACGAACATCTCTCAAGGGTTTGACAAAAATCTCCTCAACGAATACATTTCCTTTCTCTTTCACATCCACTATTGTAATGGATTTCTCATGACTACACTCCGAAAATGAATACTTTAACAAAGTACCAGAATAACGAATCGTATCTCTTGTCATACTCTGCGGTCCATGAATATGACCAAGAGCAACATAATCAAAATCCTCAAACAAATCTGCACTGACATTATCAATGCCACCTACTGATATATCTTCCGAATCACAGCGCTGTGCACCTGTTACCAATTGATGTGCTACCAAAACATTTCGCTCAGAAGAATTTAGCATCGCCCTTTCCAACACTGCTGCAACAGCATCATCATAAGTAGCAATATCAAAAATCATCTGTTCTTCTTCATCTGTCATCTCCAAAGCTTTCTTCAACGCATTCCTTACATGCACCGGTTTCACAAAAGGTAACATATATAAATTCAAAGGCCCATATTCATCCTGCAAAACAATGGGTTCCAAACTCCCATCATATATCGTCGACACATGTAATCCACTTCTAGCAAAAAGCTTAGAGCCAAAAGATAAACGCTCCATGCTATCATGATTCCCACTTATCATATACACTTCCAACTTCAAATGAATCAATTCTGTCAAAAACCAATCCAACAATTGAATAGCCTCTCCTGCCGGTACCGACTTATCATAGATATCCCCTGCCAATAATACGCCATCCAAATCCTTCTGCTTTGCTACCTCTAATACCTGTTCTAATATATACTTCTGATCCACTAACATAGAAAAACCATTCATTTTCTTACCAATGTGTAAATCTGCCAAGTGCATAAATCTCATACAGCCACCTCCACTTTTCTTACATGCAATCATAACATACTATCTTTTTATATTTGCATATCATCTAATACACACAAAGCACGGCGAAGCGGCTTTACCACTACACAGGCTACAATGCACTTTAGTATGTCCAGTGGTGCAAATGCTACTACTCCCGCAAGGAATGCCATTTCCCATGTCATTCCTGTCACAAATTTCAGCCATAAAAAACCTATTCCATTTATCACAAACAAACCAGCCACCACAGTCACTAACACATATCGCCCCAAATGATAGTTCTCGCCACGAAGCTTTGCAATAAGCACCCCTGCTATTATAAATGCCACAAAATATCCACCACCTGGTCCAAACAGCTTGCCTGGTCCGGCCATACCACCAAACATAGGTGCGCCTATAAACCCCAATAACCAGTAGCATAGCATGGTAACAAATACTTCTTTGGGTGTTAATAACAATGCGATTACATTCAGCGCCAAAGTTTGTCCCGTAATAGCAGCCTCCGAAAACGGCAAAGGTACTCTAACATAAGACATAACGCTGATAAAAGCCACCATCATTGCAATCCTCGTCATCTTTCTAGTATTCTTCATTACTTGCATTTACTCCATAAAGTGATATAATAAACCAAGGTAACGGGGCGTGGCTCAGCTTGGTAGAGCGCTTGGTTCGGGACCAAGAGGTCGCGTGTTCGAATCACGTCGCCCCGACTTTAGTCAATACATCGAATATACCACATAATAAGAAAAAGAGGAATGACCCATCGATATTTCATCCGTCAAAATGACAGAAATCTATCTGATTATCATTCCTCTTTTCATTTCTATAATTGATAATATTTTATATCATTTTATACCATTGCCGAGAATATAAAGGTGGCAGTTCCTGTAAGTGTCACATCTCCCATTCCCGCAGGCAAGATAAAATGATCCCCTTTCTTCAACTCACAACCATCTAAAATTGCACTGCCTTCTATCACCGAACCCAGCATGAATTTCTGATCCTGAATTAAAGCCTGCGTGCCATCTAATTCTGCTTTCCATACAGAATAGTATTCACAGGTAATCAGATGCTCAAACCATCCGTTTTGCGTCTGATTGCGCACCGACATTGCACAATCCTCATTTGCATCCTCAATCATTCCTGATGCTTGTGTACCTTCACTCTCTTCAAAAGGAACCGTAATGACATCTAGGCTTTGCGCGATATGTAATGGACGCTTCTTTCCATCCTGCAAGCGATCATAATCATATAAACGATAAGTAATATCACTGTTTTGCTGTGTTTCCAAAATCAGAGTTCCGCCTTTAATCGCATGCACACAACCCGGATTAATCTGAAAGAAGTCACCCTTGTGCACCGGAATTTCCCGTATCAATTCCTTCCACTTAGCACCGTGTATCATATCCTCTAATTCCTGTTTCGTCTTCGCATGATGACCTATAATAATCGTTGCATCTTCATCACAATCCAAAATGTACCAACACTCCATCTTTCCCAGAGACCCATTTTCATGTTCTCTTGCATACACATCATCTGGGTGTACCTGAATACTTAAGTCGTGTTGTGCATCGATAATTTTGGTCAACAACGGGAATCTGTCACCCGTCGCGTTACCAAACAATTCTCTATGACTTTCCCACAATTTGCTTAATGTCATACCCGCATATTCACCAGTAGCAACCGTACAATCACCCTGTGGGTGCGCACTAATTGCCCAACATTCACCGGTATTATCTCCTGGAACATCATATCCATACTCTGTGCGCATACGGTTACCACCCCATATCATCTGCTTAAAGACTGGCTCTAATAATATCATTTTCATTTTGCAATCTCCTCGTATTTTCATCTATAGCTTAACGAAACTACTTCTATTTTGCATATCTGAATTATCTATTAAATTAATAACACATCTATTGGTTTAGCACAACATCTACTCTTTCACACTAGACTGAATATCCTCTAAAAACTGCACATATTCTGGCGTCATCTCTACAATTGGTGCCTCCTGACTAGAATCTTCTTGTAGCAAATCTCCATCGGAAGTTCCACTCTCCTCTATCTTCACAGATGCATAGCGAATCCCTCGCAACGCTGCTCTCCATCTCAGATTCCAGTCATTCATAATATCCTCAAAGCTCTCCTCTGACTCGCCAAGCGCAGACAATATCAATCGATTTTTTTCAATATCCTTATCCAAATAAATACCAGAAAGCTCATTCAGCTTCTCATATTTGCCTTCATTGCTTACTGTGGCTCTATTATTAACCACAAACTCCACATCCTCAAAATTGGACAACACATCCGGCAAAGAGCCTTTTTTCTTAATCGAAATAGCACCCTCACTCTTAGCAAATCCTGAATCCTTTAACATATATTCAATCCATGCTTTTGCTACTTCTTTATTCTCACTATTTTTATTCACTGCATAGCAGTAATCTAATTCCACGCTTGCATATTGTTGTCCATCAATATTATAAGGAAACGGCATAAAGCTGACATCATCCGGATTCACTCCTGCGACCTGCAATTCGTGCAAATACTCCGAGCCTAATACCATACAGCCAATGTCTCCACGATTCATTAATCGGTATATCGGCCTCCAATTCTCACCTTCTTCAAATTTTTCACAAAGTCCATTCTTAACAATATCATAAAGCAATTCATGTACAATGTAATTCGGTGTTTCTGCAGCAAACGGTTCCTGCTGGGTAACAATCCCATTATTGCGATAATCCGCATTGCCCGCAACAGAACCCCACACATGCGTCTGCCACTTCCACAGCCACTCACCATTCTGATAACCAGTATAATACGGAATCACTTCCGGTTGTGTATTCTGAATCTTCTTAAGTACAGACAGAAATTCGCCTGGCGTCTGCGGCAGTTCTATCACCCCTGCTTTTGATAGCACTACTTCATTATAGGCTATTCCTTGGACATTGACAAAACGAGGCAATCCATATACCACTCCATCTACCGTCCTTCCCTGTAAAAACAGCTCATTATAGGATTCACCAAGCTCAACAACAGTCCCCAACGGCTCAAAATATTGAACAAGCTGTTCATTAGTTACAGATTCCGGAATCAGCAAAACATCTCCGTAATCCCCTGACTTCAAGCGCTTCGTCATCTCTTCCTCGTAATTCAACACTGCTTCAAATTCAACTAGGACATTTTCTTGTTCTGCCTCAAATTTTGCTTTGTATTCTGCGAACTTTGTATCAACTAACTGCGTCTTATCTGTTAACACTGTAATAACTATTGGTTCATCTACTTCTTCCGTTGTTATTTCTTCTGTCGTAATCTCTCCAACCGGCTGTTCAACTTCATTGACATTCTCTCTCTTTGTAGTACCACAGGCAGTAAGCAAACCAAACATCATTATCACACACACACAACAAATTAGTTTCTTCCAAGTTTTCTTCATATTCATCTATTCAAATGCAGCCCGTCTTGCTACATTCATTCTCCTTCCTAAATACGAAAATCTATTCTCCCTACTAAACATTATTCTATTCATTCACATTCAGCAACCAAACTTCAATCGTACTTCCATGAAGATAACATCTCTCCACACAAAAATCAATCATAAAACAATTCTTTAGAAAAAAAGGGATACCTCACCTATTAAGCAAAGTACCCCTCCATATACTTATTATCTGTCAAAAAACGATTCTTATGCTTTACCTACAGAGCCGAATAATTCCATCTTTTCCTTAACAGTAGCCTTGATAGCCTCTGCACCTGGAGCCAATAACTTACGTGGGTCAAATCCTTTACCCTCTAAATCCTTACCAGCCTCGATGTACTTACGTGTAGCTTCCTGGAATGCTAACTGGCACTCTGTATTCACATTAATCTTAGCAACACCTAAAGAGATTGCCTTCTTAATCATATCCTCAGGAATACCTGTACCACCGTGTAATACTAATGGCATATCACCAGTCTTAGCCTGGATCGCATCCAATGTATCAAAGCTTAAGCCTTCCCAGTTTTCTGGATA
>JAGAQX010000104.1 GCA_017622535.1 Lachnospiraceae bacterium
ATTCGTCATTTATTAAAGGCGAAAGAAATGCTTGGAATGCGTCTTTGTGTCTTGCATAATTTGCATTTTTATAATAATATGATGAGTGAGATTCGCGAGGCTATCGAGGAAGAGCGCTATGCTGAGTACAAAAAAATGCGCTTAGATGGCTTTGAGCAGAGAGAGTAAATGCGAGATTTCGCAGTTTATGAAAGCAAATATATTTATAACAAAAGGAGATTCGATTTATGTATTCAATGTTTTTAGCAGCAAATGCAGAACAGACAGCAGCAGGTGGTTCCCTAGTGATGACTATACTTATGTTAGTTGGTTGGTTAGCAATTATGTATTTCTTGCTAATTCGTCCACAGAAGAAGCAACAGAAGCAAATGGATGAGCTTCGTAATGCAATTGAACCAGGTGACAACATTATGACTACAGGTGGTTTCTACGGTGTTGTTTTAGATGTAGTAGATGATACTGTAATCGTAGAGTTTGGTAACAACAAGAACTGTCGTATTCCAATGCACAAGAATGCAATTGCTGAGGTGCAGAAGGAAGATGAAGAAGTAGAGGAAGAGAAGTAAGATAGCTTGTGCTATACAATAGAATATAGTTGTTTTATTTCAAACAGGAAATGCAGATTGCGAGTAAATTCGTAATCTGCATTTTTCAGTTTCAAACAATCTTTAGTTGATGTGCTGTTTACGGTGCTCTTTTATCAAATCCAACAGCTTCTCTGGCACTTTCAAATTGCCACGTCCCGTTCCGATGGCGATATCTGGCTTTACAACGCCGTGAAAATCAGAACCTCCGGATACTAGTAATTCCTTGGCAAGTGCCATGCTTCGGAGCTCCTGTACCTGTCCATTGTCATAGGTGGAATAGTAACATTCCATGCCGACAAGACCAAGTGGTATGAGATAATCCAATAAAGTCTCCACTTCACTTTTTGAAAATTTGTAGGAATATGGATGAGCTAATATTGCAGTTCCGCCTGCATCCTCAATGAGCTTTAGTACATGCTCTGGCGTCACCTTTGGTTTTGGCAAATAGAAGGGACAACCAATGCCTAAATATTTGTCAAAGGCCTCATTTTTGTCCTTACAGTAGCCCTTCTCCACCAACACTCGTGCAAAATGTGCTCTTGTGATAACGCTGTTTGGATTTCCGTGTTTCAATTCCTCTACCGTTAGTTCGATACCGGCATCTACGAAGTTTTGAACCATTCGCTCATTTCTTGCTTCTCTTGCGTCCTTCAGCTTTTGTAGTTCAGATAGAAAATAAGAATCCTTATAATCCACAAATAATCCCACAATATGAATTTCGCGTTTACCGTAATAACAGGAAAGCTCGATTCCGGGAATAACAGTAATTCCACCAATGTTGTTTGCATGTTCGATTGCTTGTTCCACTCCGTCTACGGTGTCGTGGTCAGTTAGTGCGAATTCGCTTAGAGCAGCATTTTTTGCTAGCTCTACAACCTCCTCTGGAGTAAATGAGCCATCTGAGGCAGATGAGTGAACATGTAAATCAATATAATTCATGAGAAACCTCCAATCAATAAGTCCATTTCATAATAATTTTATTATAATGAGGAATTCGCTTGGAATCAAGCGGGCGATAAAAATAGATGTTTCGTTACGTATTGCGACGGATTGTGTTTGCTATTCCTAGAAACTTGGAATATAATCAATTTATATGGATTTCAAAATGATGAGGGTGAGGCTATGGGAATATATCGATTAGGAATTGGCTGTGTAATTATAGTTTCGGTAATTGCGTATGCTTTTTTCTCTGTAAAACGTAAAAATACAAAAATGCATCGGATATATGGTTGCATGATTATTACTGCCTGGGTTCATTTGGTGTCGGAGCTTGGTGCAATCTATACATTAACACATATGGATACTGTTCCGGCGTGGGTCAATCGTGGAGTCCACCAGATTTTTTTGATTTTATTTCTGGTGATTTTCTATGAAGTATATCTATATATTGTTGCCATGATTGAGGAGGAAATGGGGGAGAGTATCCATAAGAGCAAGTGGATGTATGTTCCTTTTGCGGTTGCGGCAGTTGGAGTTTTGGTGTTGCCGATTTATTATCAGCATACCGATGAGGGTAGCTATTCCTATGGTCCGGGAGTGATTGTGATCTATGTCAGTGTTTGTATCTGTGCCATTACAGCGGCTACTTATATGGTAAAGTCAAGCAAAATCATTGGCGAGAAAAAGAAGAAGGCCATTGCTATCGCGTTGATTTGTGAATTGGGAGTTGGTATTTATCAGTTCTTCAATCCAACCTGTTTGATGTCAAGTATTGGTATTGCATTACTTTGTATTGGTTTTTACCTGACAGTGGAGAGCCCGGACAACGTTTTAATTGAGCTGCTTCAGGATGAAAAGAAGAAGGTAGAAGAAGCCAGAGAGGATGCGGTAATGGCAAATCTCGCAAAGGGACGATTTCTTGCTCAGATGTCCCACGAGATTCGAACACCGATTAATGCAATTCTTGGTATGGACGAAATGATATTGAGAGAGAGTACAGAAGCAAATGTGGTGGAGTATGCAGAGGATATCAATGCAGCGGGACAGCTATTGCTTTCCATTGTTAATGAAATTTTAGACCTTTCCAAAATTGAATCTGGCAAAATGGAGATTGTGGAAGCGGAATACAATCTTAGTAATATGGTAGATGATTTGACTACGATGGTAGCTGTGAAGGCACAGATGAAGGAATTGGCATTTAAGGTGGATTTAGATACATCCTTACCATCGGTACTTTTGGGTGATGATGTTCGTATCCGTCAGATTCTTACCAATTTGCTATCTAACGCAATTAAGTATACAAAGGAAGGAATGGTACAGCTAGATATCACCGGACATGTAGAGGAGGCTACGGCCATTTTGCATTTTTCTGTGAAGGATACAGGAATCGGAATCAAAGAAGAAAACCTTGCTCATCTATTTGATGAGTACCAACGTATTGAAGAAGGTTCGAACCATTATGTTGAGGGAACGGGACTTGGTCTCAATATTACGATGCGTTTGTTGGAATTGATGGGAAGTCGGTTACAGGTGAAGAGTGAGTATGGCAAGGGTTCGGAATTTTTCTTCGAATTAAGACAAGACATTGTGGATGGTACAACCATTGAGGAATATAAGAAAAAGAATGCAAAACCAGAATCTGCTGAGCGCTGGAAGGGTGCATTTATTGCACCGAAAGCTCGCTTTTTGGTGGTTGATGATAATTTGATGAATCGAAAAGTGTTTATCAAGCTGCTAAAGCATACCAAGATACAGATTGATGAGGCGGAGAGTGGCTTTGAATGTATAGATAAGATGAAAGAAAATTATTATGATATTGTATTTTTAGACCATATGATGCCAGAACTAGATGGGGTTGAGACGTTACAGCGATTAAAAGAAATGCGGGATTATCCCTGTGAGAATACACCAGTGGTTGCATTGACGGCAAATGCAATTGTTGGGGCAAAGAAGCAATACATCAGTGAAGGTTTTGACGATTTTCTTTCGAAACCGATTCTTTACAAGGATGCGGAAGAATTGATACTCAAATTTTTGCCATCTCATATGGTGGAACATTTGCAGGAAATGTAGTCTGTCAAACAATGTGGATACATATCCAAAATGTATATCAAAAACAACTTGTTTTTTTTGTCGATATATGAGAGAATAACAGCTAGATACGGCCTTCGACCGATGGGAGAAGTAGCCGATAATATTTTTACATTTTGAAAGGAGTTTCAACATGATTTATTCACATGAAGTAGAAAACATGTGCCCAGTTGCTCAGGGTGTTAACCATGGTTGTGCACCAATTCCTGAAGAAGCAAAGTGGGTAAAGGCAAAAGACGTAAAAGACATTTCTGGTTTAACACACGGTGTTGGCTGGTGTGCACCACAGCAGGGTGCTTGTAAGCTTACACTTAACGTTAAGGAAGGTATTATTCAGGAAGCTTTAGTTGAGACAATTGGATGTTCTGGTATGACACATTCAGCTGCTATGGCATCTGAGATTCTTCCAGGTAGAACAGTTATGGAAGCACTTAACACAGACTTAGTTTGTGATGCTATCAATACAGCTATGAGAGAGTTATTCTTACAGATCGTTTACGGACGTACACAGTCTGCATTCTCTGAAGATGGACTTCCAATCGGTGCTGGTCTTGAGGACTTAGGTAAGGGTCTTCGTTCTCAGGTTGGTACAATGTATGGTACTCTTAAGAAGGGTCCTCGTTACCTTGAGATGGCTGAAGGATATGTTACAGGTATCGCTCTTGACGCAGATGATTTAATCATCGGTTACCAGTTCGTAAGTCTTGGTAAGATGACAGACTTCATCAAGAAGGGTGATGATCCTAACACAGCTTGGGAAAAGGCTAAGGGTGAGTATGGTCGTGTGGCTGACGCTGTTAAGATCATTGACCCAAGAGCAGAATAGGAGGTAGACGAAGATGGCATTATTTGAATCATATGAAAGAAGAATTGACCAGATTAACGCTAAGCTTAATGAGTATGGAATCGCTTCTATCGAGGAAGCTGAGAAGATTACTAAGGATGCTGGTCTTGACGTATACAAGCAGGTTGAGGGAATTCAGCCAATCTGTTTCGAGAATGCAAAGTGGGCTTACACAGTAGGTGCTGCTATCGCAATTAAGAAGAACTGTAGAAAAGCTGCTGATGCTGCTGCAGCAATCGGTGAGGGTCTTCAGTCATTCTGTATTCCAGGTTCTGTTGCTGACACACGTAAGGTTGGTTTAGGACATGGTAACTTAGGTAAGATGTTGTTAGAGGAAGAGACAAAGTGTTTTGCTTTCTTAGCTGGACATGAGTCATTTGCTGCTGCTGAAGGTGCTATCGGTATTGCAGAGAAGGCTAACAAGGTTCGTAAAGAGCCACTTCGAGTTATCCTTAACGGTTTAGGTAAGGATGCTGCTCAGATTATCGCTCGTATCAACGGATTTACATTTGTTGAGACAGAGTATGATCCATATACAAACACTGTAAAGGAAGTATTCCGTAAGTCTTACTCAGAGGGACTTCGTGCTAAGGTTAACTGCTACGGTGCAAACGATGTTTGTGAAGGTGTTGCAATCATGCACAAGGAAGGTGTTGACGTTTCTATTACAGGTAACTCAACTAACCCAACTCGTTTCCAGCATCCAGTAGCTGGTACTTACAAGAAGGAATGTATCGAGCAGGGTAAGAAGTACTTCTCAGTAGCATCTGGTGGTGGTACAGGACGTACACTTCACCCAGATAACATGGCTGCAGGTCCTGCTTCATACGGTATGACAGATACATTGGGACGTATGCACTCAGATGCACAGTTCGCTGGTTCTTCATCAGTTCCTGCACACGTAGAGATGATGGGTCTTATCGGTGCTGGTAACAACCCAATGGTTGGTATGACAGTTGCAGTTGCAGTATCTATCGAGGAAGCTGCTACAGCTGGTAAGTTCTAATCACTTACACATTATATTTTCTGAAATGACAGTTAGACACGTCATATTGAGCAAAATGCCCATGACGTGTCTAACTTTTTTTGCGTTTGAAAGGAGAAAATATAATGGCAAAAATCAAAATGACAATCGAAAACGGAATTACTTTTGAAGAGGGTTGTGAGGAGTATATTCTTGATTGCAAGTCGAGGAATTTGCGAGAGGGTACAATAAGACATTACAGAGATACTATGGTGCAAATGAAAAAGTATATCGGCAGTGATACCCTTGTAAAAGAAATGACAGTTGAAACCTTTAATGATTTTATTGTGGAGTTAAGAGATAATCCATTATTGAACGACCAGAGCTTGAATACATACGCAAGGGATTTAAAAACAATTATGCGTTTCTTTATGAAAAGAGAATACATACCATACTTCAAAATTGAAGTACCAAAAGCCGATAAACAACCGATAGAAACATACACCGATAGAGAATTACAAGTGCTACTTAAAAAGCCGAATTTAAAGCATTGTACGTTCACAGAATACAAATCATGGGTTATGACAAACTTCCTTTTGTCTACTGGTGTACGAAGAAACAGTATTATAAATATTAAAATTAAGGATGTAGACTTAGAGGCGGACGTTGTGCATATCAATATAACAAAGAGTCGCAAGCCGATTATAATACCTTTAAATGCGGATATAAAAAAGATATTACAAGAGTATCTGCAATATCGAAAAGGCGGAGAGGATGATTATTTATTCTGTAATGTCTTTGGCGGAAAGGTTAGTAGTTCTTCTGTTTATCATCAAATTTACGAATACAACAAGGGCAGAGGAATAAATAAAACTGGTATGCACAGATACAGACATACGTTTGCTAAAAAATGGGTTACAATGGGTGGTAACGTAGTTACTTTGCAGAAGATACTGGGGCATAGTAGCCTAGAAATAACACAGAACTATCTGAATATCCTTGTAAGTGATATAAAGAAAGATATTGAAGAGTTTAATATCTTGCGTGAATTTAAAAAAGAAAGTATCAAAATGGGATAAGGATAGGGGATGATAGAAATGGATAAAGATATATTGTATAAAATCATGGAGAATATGTTAGAGATTGATTTTCGGATTGCGTCTTTAACGAGTGTTACAGAACACATCATGCAGAGTTTTAAAGCAAATGAGGATGAAGAGAACGAAAGATTATATTATTGCATTTATCTAGTCGTATCTTCGTTAGAAAAGGATATGCAAGATAATATCAATATGGTAGATGAATACATAGTACATGAAGATTGTGAGTAAATAAAAAGAATGGCGGTAGTTGATTTGATACTATCGTCATTCTTATTTTTTTGGATATTCAGTTCTAATGTTACTTGCCCCAGTGATGTAATCAAGAGAAACATTGTAATGCTTTGCAAGTATCATAATGTTATCAATGGGTATTCTAGTCTTTCCACTTTCATAGTCTGCATAAGTGCGTTGACCGATATTCAAAAGGTCAGCAACCTTTTGTTGTGTTAAGTCATTATCCTCTCTGATAGCACGTATTCTTTCATTGTATTTCATGATATTCACTCCTTTGTTTGATTATAGATAGATGGTATTTTATTGATTGACATTTAGAGTTATAAACTCTAAAATATAATAAATGCTTTGATGAATGGGGGGATATAGGTGGATGGATATAGTTACTTGCAAAATTGTTGTGTAGCAAAAGGTATTGACGTGACATTGTTCTATTTTCGTCTACAAAAGGCTGAAATGTCTAAAAAGTTGGAATGTAATTTGAAAACTACCAAACGTGCTAAAGGTCAGAAATATGCAATTAAATATTTCGAGCAAGAGGATATGTATGTTGTATGGTTAATACGTCCTAATGAAAATCGAGAAAAATTGACATTGCAAAAAAATGCTTTAGCGGATATTGAGAAAACAATTGTAAACAAAGTAGAGAAGTACATTGGCTTTGTTGGAGAAAAGCATCAAAAAGAGAATGTGTATGTGTTCAAATCAAAATTATTAGATGAATTTTTGAAGATGGTACAAGGGGGAAGAATAATATGAAATTAAGAAAAATAGTTATAAGTGTATTATTGTTAGTATTTGGACTATGTATTGCAATGGATAACGATATGGGTTTGGTGTATGCCACGGCGAATGATGAATTTAAATTTGAACAAGCATCTTATCAGTATGTACTGTATGATGAGTCTGACAGTTACACTCTTAATATCACAAAAGGTGTAGAGTCCTGTGTATCGTCTGATTCGAATATAGTAAAAGTTAGTTCTGTATATTCTTATAGTGGTCATGTAAATATATATGTATATTCAGCTGGAACTGTTACACTGACCGCAACCGATGCGAGCGGAAACAAAACCACATGCACTATAACGGTTACGTATCCAGAGTTTAAATTTGAACAGTCGGTTAATAATGTGGATATGACTCAATATGATTATGAATATAAAATTTACTTTGCACAAGATGGTAGTGAACCACTATCATGGCAATGTTCTAATTCGGTTGCAATTAGTTCGCATATGGGTATCCAATATGATTATGTAGAAGATAAATACTATTTATCTGTAAAGATTAATAAAGCTGGAACTTATAAAATTACGGCGACGGATAAATATGGACGAACGGCTGAATGCACAGTTAATGTTAATGTGCCGTCACTTACAACCCCAACTATTAATATTGAACTTTATAATGAGTTAGACTATTCTGATTTTTACCACACTAGTTTTTATGATGAAATCAAGAAAAAGTTTGAAGCGTATTGTAATATATCAGGCTCAATTAAAAATGTAGAATATGTAATGGAAGTAGCAGATAAAACGATAGTAAGTGCTTCGTTATCTGACAATGGTTATAGATTGAGTTCAATACATTTTGTAGCAGGAAAAACTGGAAGTACTACAGTTACAATATCGGATGCGAATTATTCTCAAAGGCTGGTATTTAATGTTACGGTTAAAGATTACACAACCACGACAAAGATTGAACCACAATCGGATGCGTATTATAACAAAAATAGTGTAACAATCGAAGGAGTTGGTGCTGATGGTTGTCGATACGAAATATATCGTTCGACATCTAAGAATGGAAAATATAAAAAAGTAAAGACTACAAATTCGAGATATTTTAATGATAAGAATGTAAAGCCGGATAAAAAATATTATTACAAGGTAAGAATACAACTAGAAAAAGGTGCTGAATGGGGAGCATTTTCCAAACCAGTAGCTTATTGGACTGCCCCTAAGACATTGGGAAAAAAATATGTTGAAAAGGATGTAGATAACAAGCAGACAATCACATGGAAAAAAGTAAAAGGTGCAGATGGATACTATATACACGAGTATTGGCTTGAGTTCAGAGGATATAATATTTTTGGTAAGAGATTGTATTATAGTTATGATAAGACTTTGGGAACAAAGAAGAGAAAATATACAATAAAGCATTCGAATTATTATACTGGTGAAGTTACAGTAATACCGTATGCAAAACATAATGGTAAATATTATGTTCATGGAGAAAATTTAATGACGAGTTTAAAATCTTATGAAATGCATAAGTAATAATTTTGAATAAAGAAAAAGTATCTGAGAAAAGGTAGCGGACGCATCCCGCTACCTTTGTCTTTACCCTGTTATAACTCTATGTGTAGTGTATTGAAGTGTTGTAGGTTTATTCTTCATTCCTATGTATCTTGCTACTGTACTGGCACTACGTCCAGTTTTACGACCTACTTCCGCATAATTGTGACACTCTGCATAGAGTTGATGAAAGAGTATAATTTCTTGTGGTGTAATTCGTTTAGCCATAATTATATTCTCTTCAAATCTTCTTTACGGATGAATGGTTTTGTGTAGGCGGCTTCAAATGAGTCCTTTACAAAATCGGTGTAATCAATAGTCTTGTCTTTGATACCAGCTTTTCTTAATACCTCATTCTTCTTATCAATCTGCTGATAAAAGGTGTTTGGAACAATGATTACTTCCTTGTCGGTGTCAATAATAATTCTCATAGCTTCTTCTCCTTTGCGATTTATAGTAAGTTGATTATACTATAATTTGTGCAAAATATCAATAATCCGAACAAAAACCACTATAAAAATATACAAGTTGCACAAAAGAAGAGGGAGAATATAATAAATCCTAGCAGAACCGATAGGAATTTGTCAAATTCCGCTAGGATTTACGAAAACTCAAAGAGAACCAGTTAGAATTGGGCGGACTTCCGCAAGTCTCAAAGTGTTCATTTAAACATCTGCTTTCGTGTACACAAAATTCTGCGTGATTTTAACAGAATTTGTTAGGATTTTCGTGAAAAAGTGTTCAATAAATATTGACAACCTTTTCGTGAACACTTATAATAGAAGTATCTTAACAAAGGGGTGTGATTAAATGAACAATACATACGGATATGCAAGATGTTCTACAAACGAGTCTAGACAGGATATTAACAGACAAAAGCGAGAGTTATTTGATTTAGGAGTACAAGATGATAAATATATCTACTGGGAATACGAGAGTGGAACAAAAGTTGATAGAGCGGAGTTCAACAAGCTATTAGATATTGTTGAGGAAACGGACACTATTGTTTGTACAGAAGTTAGCCGATTGACTAGAAGCACAAAGCATTTGTGTGAGATACTTCAAATCGTGCAAGATAGACATATTCGATTGATAATAGGAAACTTCGTTGTAGATTGCCGACAAGATGAAATAGACCCTATGACAAAAGGAATGCTAATGATGTGGGGTGTGTTTGCGGAGATGGAGCGAGATATTATTTCACAAAGAGTTAAGAGCGGTATGAAAAACGCGGTTGCAAAGGGTAAGACAATCGGCAGACCGACAGTAACAATGGAAGATATACCGAGCAACTTCTTGAAATACTATCCAAAATACAAGAGCAAGGAAATGAATGTGACAGAGATTTCAAGACTCTGTAAGCTATCAAGAACAACAGTGTACAAATACATTGCATTGATTGAAAACTAGATAAGATATAAGAGAAGTGAGTCGCAGACTCACTTCTCCAGTGTTTTATTTTTCATAAAATTTTTGATATAATATTTATATAAGGAAAGGGGAAAAAGGATGGAATTGAATATGAATACCAGTATTGAAAACATAGCATTTGTTGAGTCAATGAACAGGATGGAAAACGAACGTCTTTATAATTTGAAATCACGTTTGGAGAGCGAGCAAACCACACCTAATACAAAATGCGGAATGCGGTGTGAAAATCCTAAAAACTACCCCTCTATCCCTGTTTAACAAGTTTATATAATCTGTTTTAACAGATTTTTATATATAATATCGGAACAATCATTCAAGTTGAGTCACTGCTATTTGGCGGTGGCTTTTCTTTTTTGTTCTGATACATGACATTTTCACGTGACAGAAAGGAAATAAAGATTATGACACAAGAAGAAATCATAACCAAGCTAAAAATTTTAAAGGTAACAAGTGACATTGACAATCATTATATTGCTGATTATCTAGGGATGAAGAACGCAAGAAGTGTTGCGAACTTCCTACATAATGATTACAGACTATCAGAAGAAAAACAAAGAAAGGCGGAAGAACTTATTTGTGACTTATGGCTAGACTCATAGCACATTCCCACAGACTATTAACACAGTATATATGTATTTATACAGTGTTAGGAGTTTGTGGAAAAGTTCGTAAAGGCGAGAATGATTGTTCAGAGAACCTATACTAGAAAAGAATTAAATGAGCTATTTAAAACGGACAGAATAGACGTTATAAAGAACAAACTTACACGACAGGGTTATACCTACACCACAGAGGGAAGAGGGCAAGAGCTTAAGCTGACAATAACCGAGCTTCCGCCTAGATTTAAGATGTTTTGTATAGAGAAACTTGCTTTTGAACCACAAACAGACTTTGAGATGTTGAAGAAGTTCTTTTGTAAGGTGTTCTTTGATGAAGAGTTTATACAGTTACCTTATTCCGAGATGGAAAGAAGATTACAAGAGTCAATCGGAATAACAAGACAAACTCTGTCGAAGTGGCTTAATCATCTTGATAAGCAAGGCATAATCCACAGATGTAACATGGAATACAACTATTATATGATAAGGAAAAAAGATGGCGTAAATAAGGCGGAAACAGTTCCTAGAGAGGAATATGCAAAGGCATGGAAACCATACTGGGAGAATAAAGATGTTTATGGGGCGGACACCGCATTTAGAATAGTTAAGTGCATGGCGGATGGTGTACCATACAAGAATGGAATAGTGCAATATAACGCATTTGAACTAGATGTAATCAATGAACTAATAGACATATTATTAGAGGAGAGTGAAGATACAATGGATGAAGTTGTAAAGAATTATAAGAAGAGTTTAAAACAAAGGCAGAGCAATTCTTATTCTGCTATTGATAGGTTGGTGGAAGATAAAAGTCCCGCTACCGCTTGGATTGAGCATAAAGAAGAACTGCAAGAAATGAGAAACAAAAGCGAGTGGGTTTTAATAACTGAAAAGGATAGAGAAATAATTGTAGATAAGGCAACAAAAGAGATAATCAAGGTAATAAACAAGAGCTTGAAATAGTGATGATGTACATGCTTAATTGACCTCTTGTTCAAACGATTTATTTGTGATAGAATAAGTTGACACATCTAATATGATGTGTCTAATTATCACGCAGACGTTAAGTGTATGTGATGTATTTCTTGGGAGTTTGCAGACGAAGTCGCAAACTGCATAGAAATGATGGGTCTTATCGGTGCTGGTAACAACCCAATGGTTGGTATGACAGTTGCAGTTGCAGTATCGATCGAGGAAGCTGCTACAGCAGGTAAGTTCTAGATAGTGAGCAATGCAAATTCATAGCATGGAGCTTGTGCAAGTTTACTTGCAAACAAGCGATAATGCTTATGAATTTATAGTGCGAATGCACGTGACTGAGTCGGAGCGAAGCGGAGAGGAAGTCGCGTTGCGAATGGAATAAATGAAATGACAGTTAGACACGTCATATTGAGCATAATG
>JAGAQX010000105.1 GCA_017622535.1 Lachnospiraceae bacterium
AATCTCACGCTTAATATAATCAAAAGTTGCATCTTCCCCCTGCTTAGCAAGCATGATAAGCAATCTCTCTAACAATTCCGCTGTCTCCGGGTGTAGCCATGATTTTGCCCGACCCTTTTCATAATAATCCAAAGGCATTGTATCTACATAAGCCTCCCGGTTATAATTCTTGCTTGCGGCAACCCGGTCACAAAACATCTCCACCACATATTTCACTGGCATTTTCATTCCACAAATTGCGCCGTGGTTTTCTATACTATAATCCATCCAATACTCAAAATGGTGCTTATTACGACCCTTGTGATGTAACCAGGCAGAGGTATAACCTTTGTCCTCACGTTCTGCATTATTGGGACTCCGATCACCCTGGTAATACTTCACCCCTACCATGAATTCAACGGGACTATACTTAGACAGGTCATGCAACAAGCCCTGCTTATACATTCCCAAACGAAAGCAGGACTTCATGACCAACCATTTATGATGATTAATTGTTTTTAAATGTTTCCACCAGTTCATCAGAATTGTTTTCCTTTTCTAAAAAATACTTATTCTAAAGTATGCTCAATTAGAATAATTATAGCACAAATCAAGGACACCATAAATACTCTTTCGACTTATCTGTCGTTTTTTCCGTGTTGGAAGTTACTGCTTATATTTTATTAACGTCATCTTACACTGCCCAAATCCGAAAACGTAATTCTTACGATTAAATACAAATCTTAATAAAAAAACTCCTTGAGCCAAGGAATCATTCCCTTAGACTCAAGGAGCTTATATTATTCAAACCATCACACTTCTATTTTAGAAACAGCTATCTAGCACATCCTGGTCGAGATCATTTTTACACGTCAACTGTCCTATGACAAAATATGCAATTCCACTAAAAAGCAGTCCCCAAACAACTGCATTGATATTCCAAATTGTAATTTTGAACTGATAACTAATCACATAGACAAGCACACCTATAACTGAGGATGCAACCGCTGCTTGTTTGTTTCCCTTCTTGTAAAAAATGCCACCAACAATCGGCCAAAAGAAACACGCCTCTAATCCTCCCATGGCAAAAAGCTGTACCCAGAAAATAATCTCAGGCGGGGTAAGAGTTAAGAAAAACACAATCGCTCCAATTAACAAGGTCACTAAAAAGCTAGAATACGAAAGTGTCTTATTAAATTTCTCTAGTTTTATTGGATCATCCTTTACCACATAGGTCTTCCATAAATCCTTTACCACGGATGCAGATGCCAAAATCAAAAGCGACGATACCGTAGACATTACTGCAGCCATAGGAGCGGCCAAGAATAATCCCGCCATTCCTGTTGGCATAATCTGCTGTACAATAGTTGGAATGAAATAGTCTGTAGATGTAAATGTTTGACCTTCCGCCAAGGCTCCAGCCCATACGCCACCAACGTGCATACCAATCATCAAAACTCCAGCCACAACTGTTCCAACCAACATTGCATTGTGACAGCTCTTGGTATCCTTAAATCCCATACCACGTACTGCAGTTTGCGGAAGTCCTAATACACCAACACCAACCAATACCCAAAAGGATAGTAATGAACCTGGTGCATAGCCCGTACCTGTCATGGTATCCCAACCTGGTAAGGTGGTATCCAGTGTTACACTCATTGCCTCAAAGCTTCCAAGGTTGGCTACCACATAGAACAAGAACAAAAATGTTCCAATCAACATAATAACACCTTGAACCGTATCCGTAACCACCACGGCGGTAAATCCACCAAAGGCGGTGTAAAAAATTACCACCGCTGCAAAAATGGCAAGAGATACCCAATATGGTAATCCGGTAACCGTTTCAATCAGGGTTGCACCACCCATAAACTGGCCAATCATCTGGGCCACAAAGAATACTAACATCAGCAAAGTTGTAATAATGACTAACGCATCGGATTTGTATCTTGCCTTTAAATATCCTGCAATGGTAACCGCGCCCGTTTTTCTAGAAATTACTGCAAACTTCTTTCCAAGAACACCCAGCGTCAAAAATGCAGCGCCAACCTGTACACCAGCCACCCAAGCCTGACTAAAGCCGTAGGTTAATCCCGCTGCTCCTGGTCCACTGACAAAGGAGCTTACACTAGTATAGGTAGCAATAGTTGTCATAGCAAGCACAAAGCCATTCATACCACGAGATCCAATAAAGTACTTCTTCTCAAATCCCAGCTTACTTTCTTTTTCCTGTTTCTTGCTAAAATAGAGACCAATTACCATATTTACAGCCAAATACACAACTAAAATAACAAGGATGATCATTTGACTATTTGTCATGCGTTGTCACCGCCTTCCAACTCCTGTGTCTGCCCCAACTCTTCTTGCATCTCTTCACCTAACTCAAAATTGACAAACACCTTTTTTAGAAGAATAACAACTCCTACAACTGAAATAATAAATGCACCAATCGTACTTACAAAAAACCATAATGGCATTCCAAACACTAATACATCAATTCCGTCTAATAAAAATGCAAATCCCACATGCCACACCGCAACAATGGCAATTAAGATAAATGTCGCCTTCATCTCCTTCATCAGTTGTTCATGAATCTCTTTATCACTTAGTTTCTTCATGTCATCCTCTTTCCTTTACAAAATCAATCCTTGAGTATTGTGTCAGATCTGTTCTTATTGTTTCATTTGATTTACTATTGCCGGAGTTTTCTCCGAATACAGAAAAATCGTGTATATCATTAACTCATACAACACTCTCCCATTATTCACCCATAGTCAAAGCGTATTCCGATTGAGATTATACCATAACAAATTAGGGCGAACAAGTCAGAGCAACGTTCAAAGCATCTGATAATATAAGTAAAAAAGAGAGAAATCATCTTATATTTCTCTCCCCCATACATTCAATATATTCTTACTTCAATGTAACTGTGGCTCCTACTTCTTCCAACGCAGCTTTAAATTCCTGTGCTTGTTCCTGCGACGCATCCTCCATTACAATCGATGGTGCATCATCCACAAGAGCCTTTGCTTCCTTAAGTCCCAAACCGGTTGTTTCACGAATAACTTTAATCACCTTAATCTTTGTTTCTCCAGCCTCTGTCAATTCGACATCCACAATATCTGATTGAGCATTTTCTGTTGTTGCAACTTCCGCACTATCTGTTTGGCCACATCCAGCAAATGCTAACACTAAAACCAACATCATCCCCGGCAGTAATAATTTCTTTAACATATATTATAATCCTCCTAATAAACATTTTCATTGTGATAAAAAAACACTAGAATTTCTCATTATCGTGTGTTATCAAATTTCACACGGTCTTCGTATTATCAATCACCCGGCTAATATTACCCTTATAAATGTCCATTGCTTCCATAATGCCCTGTACCGCATTCTGGTTCTCCACCGAATATTGATGCATCTCTGAAACTCGGCCCTTTAAATCACCAAAAATTGCATCAACCTGATTCACATTATTGTTCTGTTCCTCGATATTGCTATATAACTTATCAAACTGCTGAGTCAGCTTTCCAAAGCTCTCCTGTAACTCCTGCATAGCAGCTTCTGACTGAACAATGGCATTCTTACTATCCTCAAACTGCTTCGCTGTTGTATCTACTTTCTCTAACATCTCCGTCACAACATCCGCAACCTGTTTTGAAAACATATCACTGCTAGAGGACAATTCTCTCATCTCCGAAGCTACAACATCAAAGCCGGCCCCTGCCTCTCCTGCATGTGCAGATTCGATAGAAGCGTTTAGAGAAAGTAATGTTACCTTAAATGATATCGTACTGAGTTCATCTGCCACCTTAGCTATATTCGCCATCTGTTCCTTCATCTCTTGGAACACCGCATTTGCTTCATATATCGTTCCACTCACTGACTCTAACTGTTGATTCATCAAAGCGATGTTATCCTTATTCTCTGTCAGTGCCATTTCAAACTCTCGAACCTCTTTGTTTAACTCGTCAATCTGCTGTTCTGTCACCGCAATCTTTTCATGGACCTCATTACAGCTATCGGACATCTCCTTTGCACTATATGCAATGGAATTCGATCCTCTCTCCAAGCCCATGGTACTGCCTTCAATCTGCGCAGAAGAGGACTGAAAATCCTGCTCTAATTCCACACCCATCTGACGCATGGACGCAAGTAATTCTTCCGATTCCGCAGCTCGTTCCTGACTAACCTCAATAAATGCACGACCTCTCTTAATTGCCTGATAGAACAAAATAGCTGCCAAGGTAAAGACAACCTGGCAAAGAATAAATTGTCCAGTAGCACCCGCTTTTTCCGGATGAACAAAATACATAATAATCAGCAAAATATTACTCTCAACAATCTGAATTTTCGTAAACTTTGGTTCTAGATAAAGTCCCGTCATACCGATTACTGCAAGGAACAATGAAAAGTCATCGCTATATGACTCACCGCTAAATAAGGATATAATAAACACCAACACACACAAGCTGGCTGACAATGCAAATTCTCTTCGCAACGCCGGAACATTTCTCTTCATCATAATCGTATGAGAACCTACAAACAAAACTAAACAAGCTCCAATCACTATCGTTGCTGCCGTATTTGCTTTAATCACATTAATAATCAAAAATGCTACCGAAACCGCAATTGTGACACCTAACATCATCTTATAAATCTTGTCATGGGAAATCGGTTTCTTTGTCTTTGCCTTCTCCATCGTATTTGCCATCACAGCCCCTCCTTTGTAATCCCCTTAATCTACAAATTATTACAAAAACACTTATAGAAATTTTAACACAGTAGATAGACGAAAACAATTTAAATATTTCTTAACCAAAAAAGACTCCGGAATGCATTTCCAGAGTCCTCTCTCAAACATATCATGTGCTACTACATGCTTGCCACACCAGCACGAGCCTTGTCAAACAATTCTCTAAACTTCGCAGACAAACCGCAAAGCTTATCGTATAAATCGAATGAAATCTCCGTGGTAGGTGCTACTTCCATGTAACTTACCATCATTTTAACCATCACATATGTATCAACAAACGCAGACTTTATTGTTACTGCAATACAAATACAAATAATCGCTATGATTGAAATATTTAACTTAAACAAACTCAAGATTGGCATCAAAACAAAAAACGGTACAACCCAAGCCAAAAATGTCACTACCACAACAATCAAAGTTGTAAATGCTGCATCCTTTAGCAACTTCTTTGCATTTTGGAAGTAAATAACAACTCCATCGCAAGATGCCTCAAATGCGCTTTTTTCTTTGTTTACAAAACAATATCCCAAACAACACTCATCTACATATCCGAGTGCAATACGAATAAATGTCTGCACCAAACTGGTAAGCTTGTCCATACCTGGAATAAAATCTAAAAATTCGCCAACCTTACCAACTGCATTTTGCAACTGACGAACTGCTCCACTTACCAAACGATCCACTACCAAATATGCATTGGTTGTAACAAAACGTTCCGCTACCATCTGCTTACCAAACTCAAACTGATTCTCTGGAACCTGACCAGTTGTAACTGCATGAGCCACTACTGCAATATGTCCTGCCTTTAGCATATAACCGATATAGTTCATTGCGAAATTGAAAACCGCTACAAATGCAATAATACCGATACAAAGCAAAATAGCAAATACTCCTGAGCTTTTTGTTAAGGCACCGATTCCTGCTGCAAGTCCAATTAGCACAATTACTATACCAGTCATTGCTGCACCAAATCCTAACTTCAGCCAAACAAACTTCATTGTTTTCTTCATAATATCAAATGCGTTCATTTCCTCTTTCCTCCCTTGTAAGAACTTTCCTTCGCATTGTAACACAATCCACACACAATGTACAAGAAACCTAGTATAACTAATTGTCGCAACCGTGGGTAGCATTTTTAGGGGACATGACTAGAGTATAGAAAAAGCTCCTTGGAAGTAAACTTCCAGGAGCTTTCCATATATTCTGCCATCGCAGATATAATTATCTCTTTGAAAACTGTGGAGCACGACGAGCTGCCTTCAAACCTGGTTTCTTTCTTTCCTTCATACGTGAATCACGAGTAAGGAAGCCAGCCTTCTTCAATGCTGGACGGTTATCAGCATCTGCCTCTAACAATGCTCTTGAAATACCATGACGGATTGCACCAGCCTGACCTGTAAAACCACCACCACGAACGTTAACAAGTACATCGTACTTACCTACGTTATCTGTAGCTACGAATGGCTGATTTACGATTAACTTCAATGTGTCTAATCCAAAGTAGTCATCCATATCCTTCTTGTTAATAGTAACTTTACCTGTACCAGGCATCAAATATACTCTAGCAACACTGCTTTTTCTTCTACCAGTTCCGTAAAATTTTGTTGTCTTAGCCACTGCTTTGTCCTCCTTAATTAATACTTAATCTCTAACTCTTTAGGCTGCTGTGCCTGATGATTGTGTTCTGGACCAGCATATACATGAAGCTTTGTCATCATCTCACGTCCCAAAGGTCCCTTTGGAAGCATACCCTTAACGGCCTTCTCGATAACTGCTTCTGGCTTCTTAGCTAACATTTCCTTCAAAGTGGTCTCTTTCATACCACCTACCCAGCCTGAGTGCTGGTAATAAACCTTCTGATCCAACTTCTTACCTGTTACAGCAATCTTGTCAGCGTTAACGATGATTACGTAATCACCTGTATCAATATGTGGAGTGAAAGTTGGTTTCTTCTTTCCTCTCAAAATGCTTGCAACTTCTGATGCTAAACGTCCTAATGTATGTCCTGTAGCGTCAACTACATACCACTCTCTGTTGATTGTTGATGGGCTTGCCATATAACTCTTCATGGTATTCCTCCTTAAAAATATTCCAATTAAATTTCTGTCTTATGTACGCTTCATCCAGTGTCGAAATGTCCGAAACAACATCTGTTATTCACGTACTTCCTGACGTATCTATCTCGCTCCCTCAGCCAATGTGGAAAGTGCTGATTTTCAAGCGATTGCTAAACTCGCGACACCGGGGCTAATGGTATCAGCGCAGTCTTCACCTATCGTCACAATTAGGTATTATATTATAAATGAACCCTTGTGTCAACGCATTTTTCTTGAAAAAATTGACATTTTTCTCAACTTATCAACAAAGCACAATATGTGACAGAAAGTTATCAACATATTGTGCTTGTTCGGTTACTATTTCTTAATCTTATACTTAATCTTTAAGGTCTGTTTCACTTTGCCCTTACCCTTGATGATTACCGTTGCCGTACCAGGCTTATTTGTATTCTTATAGGATACCTTATAATACTTCTTATTCAGATTCTTAATCTTAATCTTTGGCTTAACAGCTTTTCCCTTGTACTTGTAACTCTTCTTGATATCAATGTAATATGCGCGAATATCATCCGAAGACTTAATCTTCGCATCCTTATAGGTATCATATACACCCTTCTTGTTCTTTGAAAAACTATTTTTCTTCAAAGTAACCGTAGAGCCCTGGGTACGAATTCCATAAAGCTTATTATTCTTAAGCTTGTTATTCTTAATGGTTGCTGTACTTCCGTTCCAAATACAGATACCATTGGACTTCGCTTTTTCAAAAGTGTTCTTCTCAATAGTAAATGAACTACCATTGGATATTGTTATACCATTCTTTGCACGTAATCCACTGCTCGTCTTTGGTTTATAAGAGGTTCCGATATTTGCCTTATTATCTTTAATTATTCCCTGTGAATTGCTAGCATACACAAAGGTTGTGCAATTCTTAGCAGTATTATTTAGAATGTTAACATTTTCAAATTTTCGTAAATTTACACATGCATTTGTAATGTTGGTAAATGTATTATTCTCAATACGCACATTCGTTGAAGCTTTACCACCCTCTGTATGAGTACCTACTCCTGCCATATAATCATGAATATTACAATTGCGTATTGTGACAGTATCACAAGCCGTACCATCATAAGGCTTCATTGCTGGCGCACTTACAGACGAACAATAATCAATCTGAATCGCTTCCTTATCCGCCTGTGCTGCTGTATAACCTTTCTCTTTACACATAGTGTAGCCGTAAAGCTCTACATTTTCCACCAACACATTTTTGACACCTGCAAGCTCAATCAAATGCGCACCACTGTTATTCTTAATAGTTGTATCTGTAATAGTAATATTCTTTGCATGACCAAAGTACATACAATTGGCACTGTTCTCTCCAGTGGCATTACCATCCCAAGTTCCACCGGTAATCACAATATCGCTACATTGATCATAACCTGTTGTTTCTTCATCGGTACGATTAATTAGCATATGCTTATCGCCTGCACTTTGCATTCTCTTGATCACTGCATTATCTGATAACACCAAATTTGTCTGTGTATACACCTTCAAGGTTTTACCAATGTAATAGGTACCATCTGGAATCACCACAGTAATCGGTTCATCAATCTTTGTTGCATACCACAATATTTTATTAAGCTCTGTTGCATCATTGCTTTTGTCCGTTCCATCCACACCAAGCTCTTTCACATCAAATGTGGTTTGGAATACCTTAACCTTAAAGGTGTCTTTCACGCTAGAATCGTCCTTGGTATAGGCTGTAATGGTCGCCTCACCAATTCCTGTAGCAGTAATCACACCGGAACTGCTTACCTTTGCTACGTCTTTATCCGAACTCTTATAACTCACTGTCTGATTGGTTGCATTCGTTGGCAATACATGAGATTTTAAGGTATATTCATCATTAATCTTTAATGTAATGGAGTCAATCTCATTTTCAATTATAACCTGTTCTACTGGTATTTTCGTAACTGTAATCTGACAGGTATTCGAAACCAAACCTACTCGATTCTCTCCATCATATGTATAAGGAAACTGATATGACACCTGCACTAAAGTTGTCACTGGGTAACTAGATTGCTCTAAACCAGTAACCAAACCTTTCTCATCTACCTTTGCAACCTGTTCATCAATTATGTTAAACTTCAATTTACTTGTATCCGTAATCTTTTCTTCTTTGCCAGATGCGTATACAATCGTTGCTTCTATCTGGAAAGTATCTGTCGCCTTCATAGAATGCGCAGATTTGTTTAAGGTCATGGAAACAGGGATATCAATTACCTCAATATCCATGGTCGCTTTAACATTTTCATTCTGCTTCGAAGTAACAGTAATTGTAATTGGCTTATCCACACTTGTTGCTTTCAGCGCCTTTACAGAACCATTCTCATCAATGCTTACCACCGTTGCATCACTACTTGTATAAATGAGTTCCTTTGCAACTACTGATGGTACAACACTTACATCTGCTGCCAAATTATATGTTTCGTTCACAATCATCGTTTTGGATGTTTTTTCCTTACCTGATATCTGCACTCCAGTAATCTGAGCCGCCCGTACAACAATTGAAAATACTTGTGTCACAGTAATCACGTTTGGCTCAGGTTCTGCAGAATCTGTACCACCTGCTTCTCCATCTATTGTTGTAGCCTCACTCTCGGTTCCAGAAGAATTATTCTCCTCTATCATAGTCCATGTAACAGATAAATTCACACTTTGTTCTGTGGCAAGCTGTTTTGCAACTAGATAATCCTCACCGTCTTTCGTCGATACCGTCGCCACATTCTCATCCGAAGATGAATACTCAAATGTACCACCCTCTACATCAACAATCTCATCACCTTCGGTTTTTCGAACCTTCAAACTGTCCTTTAAATTCAACTCACTACCACTTGCTATAGAAGTAATCACATTACCTTTTTCGTCTTCTAACATGATGCTATAACCAGTTATGTTTTCTGAACTCTCTGTATCACTCGAATCTCCGGTTGTTCCCGAATCACCCGTATTGCCTGTGTCTGTAGAATCTCCACTGTCAGTGTTACCTGTGTCAGTCCCGCTGCTATCCGTTGTTGCATTTCCTTCCGCTACAACTACAGTTGCGCCAACCGGACTCCACATGGAAATACAAAGACTCAATACCAATATGAAGCTAATTACTCTTGTTCTTAATAATCTCATGGTTGTTCCACCTTTCTTTATCTGTCATTTATATCTATCTTTCGTAATTTGTATAGTAGGAGTGTTCATAGTAATAAAGTTTTGTGAAAAGTATAAGAAAACATTTTAAAACTATGGCACATCACAAATATTCCACCTCTACCAAAGTCAACCCACAGGCCGCTGCTTTGTGTCCAGCTTTCGTTCGATCCTTCGCCTCAAGAATATTCTTTACTTCCTCTGGCGGAATCATTCCCATTCCAACCTTTAACAAGGAGCCTACTATAATTCTCACCATATTATATAAAAATCCGTTACCATTAATGCGCACCTTGACCATATTGCCATCCCGAATTACATTGATGTAATAAATGGTACGGACTGTATTTTCCACATCATCCTTCGGCGTACAAAAGCTTTTGAAATCATGCTCGCCTACCAAATAATTGGCTGCCTGTTGCATTTTCTCCTCATCCAAATGAAAGTACACAAAATGAGAATACAAGCGCACCATTGGATCTGGAAACTGCGAATTATAGATGCGATATTCATAGGTCTTTCTTGTATCGCAATACCGCGGATGAAAATCCGGAGCAACCTCCTCCGACTTCTGAATACGAATATCATCCGGAAGCAAATTGTTAATTGCATAGCTAATCTTATCCGGAGGCATTGTCACATTTGCGTCAAACACAGCCACATTTCCCAATGCATGTACACCAGAATCCGTTCGACTTGCACCTATAACCGTAATCTCTTCACGAAAGAATTTGCTAAGGGTCTTATTCAAAACCTCTTCCACCGTTATTCCATTTTTCTGTATTTGCCACCCACAATAGTTTGTACCATCGTAGGCTACTGTCAATTTTATTCTCTTCATTCTATGTCCATCACACTCATATCCATGTATACATCTATATTAGTGTGTTTTTCCTTTCTTACCCTGTACAATCAAAATTCCAAGGGAGACCAGGCAAAGTGCTGTCACCTCTTTCAACCCGAAGGACTGTCCTGTTTCTTGTAATATTATCGCAGATAACAGTGCACCAAATATAGGATTGAAACAGCCATAGATTGCAACCTTTGACACATCATTATAACGCAATAGCAATGCCCACAAGGTATATGCCACTGCGGAAACAAAGGCCAAATAAATCAATATCACAATTCCTTGGATATTCCACACATTTAGTCTACCACCAAGTAACCAACCAATCAATATCATAATCAATCCACCCAAGGCAAACTGATAGCCACTAAGCATCACAGAATTCTCATTTTTTCCATACACGCGTATCAATGCCGAAGACATTCCATAGCACATACTGGACAACACAATCATTCCTTCACCCATCATATGAAAATTAAAATCCAATCCTTGTCCACTCAAATTGATTAACAAAATGCCTACAAATCCCAACAAGCTTCCAAGCACTTTTACAACTGTGAGCTTCTCCTGTCGAAACAAGATCGCAGCAATAAAGATTGCAAGAAAAACATTCATTCCATTTAAAATAGAAGATTTCACACCGGTTGTATGTGCTAATCCAATATAAAAACAAGTATAGTGAATGGATGTTTGAAAACAACTCAAAACAAAAATCTTTTTCCATGATGTTTTTTGCGGTTTTAAAACCTTGCCAGATAGAACACTACCAATCACTATGGTCAAAATCCCTGCCAAGGTAAAACGACAACCTGCAAATAGAATCTGTGTACTGGATGCACCAGATGCAATATCAAACCATTGATACCCTAATTTAATTGCCGGAAATGCACTTCCCCACAAGGCACAGCACACAATTGCAACGCTCGCAACAACAAATGGATTTGTCCAAATATTCAGTTTCTTTGTCTGTAAATCATCTCGATTTGCTTCACTCAACTTGTTACACTCCCTCAAAACAGAATCGTAAGTACGATCACAGCTATGATATACAAGAAAATCAATCCATAGGCAATATAATCCCGCCTTTGATAACAAAGCGGCTTCATCTTGGTTCTCCCCTCACCACCATGATAGCACCGGGCATCCATCGCAAGGGCAAGCTCATTGCTACGCTTTGTTGCCGACACAAAAAGTGGAATCAAAATCGGCACTAATTTTCTCATACGGACAAATAAATTACCTTCTTTAAAATCAATTCCTCTCGCCATCTGCGCCTTCATAATCTTATCCAGCTCCTCGACTAACACAGGAACAAAACGCAACGCAATAGACATGATCATCGCAAACTCATGAACTGGCACCTTACATTTTTTCATCCAGCCCAACATTTTCTCTAGCCCGTCTGTCAACGCATTCGGTGTCGTTGTGTAAGTCATCATACTAGAGCCAATAATCATAAAGAATAATCTTAGGCTGGTATAAATGGCCGCACTAACACCAGCTTCTGTAATACGTATAAACTGCCATTCAAATATGGTATTTGCGCCTTTTACGGTTAACAAATTCATAAGTCCTGTTAGCAAAATGAAAATGTAAAGAGCACGCACCCCGCGAAATATAAATTTCACCGGAACCTCTGACAACTTGATGTATAAAGCTAAAACCGCCAGAGCAACACCAAACAGCACTGGATTTTTATCCAAAAACAAAGCTGTTACATAAACCAAGGCAAAGATAATCTTCACTCTCGGATCAAGGCGATGAATCACCGAATCCACATTATAAAATTGTCCAATTGTCATATCTCTCATCTCGGTTTACCTAATCCCTTGCATTGTTCTACTTAGCTATTCTCAAACAAATGCAACATTCCTATATATTGATCCCTTATTCTTTTGCATGAAATTGTGCATCACATCCACTAATACATTCCACACATCATTTATCACATGCTATTGCTACTTAGTTAACACGAAAAGATTTCTTTTAGCTTAAGCAACTCACCACAGATATCCATCTGCTTTGTTTTTGTCACATCCACATCGAATCCTACCTGCTTCAGGCTATATAACATTTTAATTCCGACGGGAACTAACAATCCCGCCTGTTCCAATTTACCAACCTGGCAAAGAATATCCTTCGTTGCACCATCCAATATCTTGCTTCCATCACTCATCACCACGACTCGGTCGGCATACTCTGCCACTTCCACCAAATTGTGAGACACCATTACAATAGTAATTCCCGTTTTCAACTGCAGCTCTTTTAACAAATCCAATAACTCTATGGCTGACGCCGGGTCCAAACCTGCAGTTGGTTCGTCCAATACAAGATAATCTGGCTGCATAGCCAAAATTCCTGCAATTGCCACACGGCGTTTCTGTCCACCTGATAGCTGCAGGGGTGAAAGGTCATAAATGGTATCCGGAAGTCCTACCAGGCGAATTGCCTCATAAGCTCTCTTTTGTGCCTCTACGCGGGAAATATCCATATTTTCCGGTCCAAAACACACATCCTTTTCCACTGTTTCTGCAAACAACTGATTTTCCGGATTTTGAAATACCAATCCAACCTTTTGACGCAGGTTCTTCATCGCAAAATCCCTGTCTGCAATATCACTACCTTCAAAATATACATTTCCTTCTGTCGGCAAATAAAGGCCATTTGAATGCTGCATCAGCGTCGACTTTCCCGAACCAGTCTCACCGATAATTGCAACAAACTCGCCCTTATGAATTTGCAACGTTACATCTCTTAATCCCACCGTTTCATTTGCAAATCCGTGATTATATATATAATTAACGTGATTCAGCAAAATGCCGTCTCTTGCCGTTTCACTCTTTTTATTCTCAGTTTCATTCTTTCTATAAATGGACTCATTCAGCAACTGTTTTGTCTCATTTGAAGCCTGTCCATTTTCCAAATTGCGCTTTACTTTATGGCAAATCAAAGCAATCAAATCCTCTTCGCCATATACATTTTGCAATTCCTCTGCCGCAATAATTCCTTGGCCTAACAAAAAATTAATATACTCATACATCACTGGAATACGCAATCCACATCGTTCCAGCAATTCACGCTGTTCAAATATCTGCTTGGGAGTTCCCTGTGCCACTACGGCACCTTCCTCCATGACAAACACTCGATCGGCCCAAATAACCTCATCCATGTGGTGTGTAATAAACAAAATCGTTATATTCTTTCTTTTCTGTAGCTGTCTTGCAGCGAAAATAATCTGCTCTCTCCCCTGAGGGTCTAACATAGATGTTGCTTCATCAAAAATGATACATTTAGGCTCCATTGCCAACACACCAGCAATCGCCACGCGTTGTTTCTGTCCTCCTGACAAATGATTCGGTGAAGCCTGACGATATGACTGCATTTCTACCGTATCTAGTGATTCCTCCACTCGATTCCAAATATCCGCAGTTGGTATCCCTAGATTTTCTGGTCCAAATGCAACATCCTCCTCCACAAGATTTCCTACAATCTGGTTATCCGGATTTTGAAATACCATTCCTGCACTTTTACGAATAGACAACCTCAGCTCTTCTTCTGCCGTATCCAAGCCGTCAACCACAATTTCACCCTCACTTGGTATCAACAGTGCATTGATGTGCTTTGCAAGAGTCGATTTACCCGAACCATTACGTCCCACGATAGCCACAAATTCGCCTTGTTTCACATCAATGGACACATCTCGCAGGGCTTCTATCATTTCCTCTAGATTTCCCTCTGCGTCACGCCTAAAATATTCAAATGTAAGATTTTTGATATCAATTAATTTCATTGCAATCATCCTCTTAACGAACGATAGGGGACTGTAATACAGTCCCCTACTAAATAAATTATATTATGTCTTATACTAACTCAATGATAACTTCCATAGCTGCATCACCCTTACGTGGTCCAATCTTAACGATTCTTGTGTAACCACCGTTACGGCCTGCATACTTAGGACCATACTCGTTGAATAACTTCTCTGTCAAATCAACTTTCTTAGTTCCTCTCTTCTTACCAGCAGCATCAGTTGGAACCTCAACTACAGGATAAAGAACCTTTAACATCTGTCTTCTTGCATGTAACTTAGATGGCTGATCCTTCTTAACAGTCTTCTCAACTTCATCATAAACAGTAACCTTCTTACCATCTACAACTTCCTTGATTCTCTTACCATCTTTGTCTTTCTTTGCAACCTTAGCAGTTACAGTAACCTCATCGAAGTTATCCTTTTCCTTAACTGCCATTGTGATTAAGTGCTCAGCAATCTTGCGAATTTCCTTTGCTCTTGCTTCTGTTGTCTTAATCTTACCGTTGTATAATAACTGTGTTACCTGATTACGAAGTAACGCTTTTCTAGCTGCCTGCTTCTTTCCAAGCTTTCTATACATTGCCATGATGTATTTCCTCCTTCACTTTGCTTACTAATCCTTCGGCTTAAGTGTTTCCTTAATTATTTTACTTAATTATTCTTCTCCGTTATTTAATGACAAACCTAATTCTTTCAACTTGTTCAATACTTCCTCTAAAGACTTACGTCCCAAGTTACGAACCTTCATCATATCCTCTGGAGTCTTGCTTGTTAATTCTTCTACAGTATTAATTCCTGCTCTCTTCAAGCAGTTGAATGAACGAACAGATAACTCTAACTCGTCGATATTCATCTCTAATACTTTCTCTTTCTCGTTATCTTCCTTCTCTACCATAACCTCTGCTGATTTCGCATTCTCTGATAGATCGATAAACAAGTTCAAATGCTCGCTTAATACCTTAGCTGCCAAGCTTACTGCCTCGTCTGGAGCTAATGTACCATTGGTATATACATCCAATGTAAGCTTATCATAGTCAGTAATCTGACCAACACGTGTATTCTCTACTGTAAGATTTACACGCTCAACTGGTGTATAAATAGAATCTACTGCAATTACATCAATTGAAGTATCATCTTTCTTGTTCTTATCAGAACCTACATAACCTCTGCCCTTAGTGATAGTAAGCTCCATATCAAATCTAGCTTCAGAACCACTTAATGTTGCGATTACTAAATCTGGATTCAAAATCTCAATATCACTATCTACATGAATATCTGCTGCGGTAACTACACCTTCACCAACATACTCAATATAAGCCTGCTTTGGTTCATTGGAACTGCTAGTATTCTTAATAGCCAATTCCTTGATGTTCATGATAATCTCAGTAACATCTTCTTTCACACCTGGTATAGAACTAAACTCATGTAAAACACCTTTAATTTTTACATAGCTTACGGCTGAACCTGGTAATGATGATAACATAATTCTTCTTAAAGAGTTACCAAGTGTTGTACCATAGCCTCGCTCTAAAGGTTCTACTACAAATTTACCGTATCTGTTGTCTTCTGAAATCTCGGCGATCTCAATTCTTGGTTTTTCAAATTCAAACACGTTACGAACCTCCCTTTTTTAACACACAATTTATAACCGTCTCTTGTTTATAAAACAAATATCATATATGTTTTGTAAAAGCAGCTTATACGCAAGCACGCCCGCGCAAGCTGTTTCCAAAACATATTCATTTCTAAATTAATGTGTTTATTACTTAGAATATAACTCGACGATAAGTGTCTCGTTTACAGGAACATCAATCTGCTCTCTTAAAGGTAACTCAGTAACTGTACCGCAAAGGTTCTCCTGATCTGCCTCTAACCAAGCTGGAACTAATCTTCCACCTGTAACCTCTAAAATATCCTTATATCTCTGAAGAGACTTGCTCTTCTCTCTGATTTCGATCTTATCGCCAGCCTTAATTCTGTATGAAGGGATGTTAACACACTTGCCGTTAACTAATACATGCTTGTGGTCAACGATCTGTCTAGCCTCTCTACGTGTTCTAGCAAATCCCATACGGAATACAACGTTATCCAATCTTGACTCTAATAAAATCATTAAGTTTGGACCTGTCAAACCTTTCATTCTCTCTGCTGTTGCATAAAGATTACGGAAAGGCTTCTCTAATACACCATAGATGAACTTAGCTTTCTGCTTCTCGCGAAGCTGTAAACCATACTCGCTCATCTTTCTGTTTGCTCTAGTTAATTTTCTATTTGATTTCTTATCAATTCCGAGATACATTGGCTCCATGCCTAAAGATCTGCATCTCTTAAGAACTGGGGTTCTATCTACTGCCATCTAACTGTACCTCCTATTACACTCTTCTACGTTTTGGTGGACGACAACCATTATGTGGAACTGGTGTTACGTCACGAATACTAAGTACCTCAAGTCCTGCTGCCTGAAGCGCACGAATAGCTGCCTCACGACCTGAACCTGGTCCCTTAACCATAACATCTACTTTCTTTAAACCGTGAATAAGAGCTGCCTTAGTTGCAGTCTCAGCTGCCATCTGTGCAGCATAAGGAGTAGACTTCTTAGAGCCCTTAAATCCTAATTCACCAGCACTTGCCCATGAAAGAGCATTACCTTCATTGTCAGTTAATGTAACAATTGTATTATTAAAAGATGACTGAATGTGTGCCTGTCCGTGTTCAACGTTCTTCTTAACACGCTTCTTAGTCACTTTCTTTGTAACTTTAGCCATTAAACTAAACCTCCTGTTATATATAAACAATTATCAATTCGTTAATTATTTCTTCTTGTTTGCTACTGTTCTCTTTGGACCCTTACGAGTTCTTGCATTTGTCTTAGTCTTCTGACCACGAACTGGCAATCCCTTTCTATGACGGATTCCACGATAACAACCAATCTCCTGTAGGCGCTTAATGTTCAAAGCAACCTCTCTACGTAAATCACCTTCTACTAACTGTGTCTCGTTGATAACTTCGCTAAGTCTCTTAACCTCTTCGTCAGTTAAATCGCGAACACGAGTATTAGGATCAACATTTGCATCTTTCAAAATACGCTGAGATGATGGAAGTCCAATACCATAAATATAAGTAAGACCGATCTCAATACGTTTTTCTCTTGGTAAATCTACACCTGAAATACGAGCCATTGTGACTGTGCACCTCCATAATATAATTCTTTTTCTTAAATGTTCGGACATACTCACGTATCCGCATGGATTCATCCACACGGGTGAAATGCATACGCTTTCATTCCATTCTATTTGATATGTTGCGTAGGCTAATGACAACCTACACTACAGCCGCTTTCAAAATCATCTTCCATACTTAATAATGATCATACGGAAGGAACTTCACACTGGGAATACAGTGCTACTTTGGTTAACAAACTACGCAAGGACTAAAGATGGGCTATCATCTAACCTTGTCTCTGTTTGTGCTTAGGGTTCTCACAGATAACTCTGATACTACCTTTTCTTTTAATGATTTTGCACTTATCGCAAATTGGTTTAACTGATGCTCTAACCTTCATTAAAATCTCTCCTTTCAAAACGGTCACTAACTTTTCTGTAAAAAGTCCGCTACGAAGTAATATTCTAACACCGTTGTCATTCTAATGCAAGTAAATTTTTCTATTTTTATCAATTTTTTTTGTAAATATATCCGCGTAGACAAAAATCACAGAATAAAGAGTATTTTTTCTATTTCACAACAAAACCTCTTCCATCCACAAAATGTGAAAGAAAAGAGGTTTCTGCATATCATTATTTTATTTTTCTCTCCACTTAATTCTACCCTTTGTCAAATCATATGGAGATAATTCCAATGTCACCTTATCACCTGGTAAAATCTTGATATAATTCATTCTCAACTTACCACTGATGTGTGCTAACACTTCATGACCATTCTCTAACTCAACCTTAAACATTGCGTTTGGTAATTTCTCAACTACTGTTCCTTCAATTTCGATAACATCTGCTTTAGCCATATATAAATCCTCCTTTTTCTCAATTCATTCGACTCTGCATTTTGCACTGTTTTCCCAATACCGATAGTTGTGTTTCTTCTATATTATACTTCTTTTCGATATTAGTTTTTTCGATATCACATCTCGCTTCTATGTTACATTTTTCAACATTACATATCTCTTCGATATTATACCGTTCTACTATATACTATTCAAATTAGAGTGCTATGCCGGGAGCCTGTGAAAGAATTTCTGGTTCTCCCTCTGTAATCAATATTGTATTCTCATAATGAGCGGATGGTAATCCGTCTTCTGTGACAACAGTCCAGTCATCATCTTCCCAGTATACGTCATACTCACCCATGTTAATCATCGGTTCTACTGCGATTGTCATACCCGGACGAAGCTTTGCACCACGCTTCTTTCCAACAAAGTTTGGAACCTCCGGATCCTCATGAAGCTTCGAACCAACTCCATGACCAATCAAATCTCTTACCACAGAATAGCCAAATGATTCCACATATTCCTGAATTGCTCTTGCAATATCAACAACATGATTACCCGGAACCGCCTGCTTAATCCCCTCAAAAAACGATTGCTTTGTAACCTCAACCAGCTTTCTCACCTCTTCTGATGCCGCTGGCATAATTAATGTTCTAGCTGCATCAGAGTGATAACCTTTATAAATCACACCAGCATCCAAGCTTACAATGTCGTCCTCCTGTATAATTCGATTCTTATTTGGAATACCATGCACAACCTCTTCATTGATTGATACACAAATCGAAGCAGGGTATCCATTATAATTAAGAAAGGAAGGGATACAGCCGTAGCTTCTGATAATCTCTTCACCTATTCTGTCTACTTCCAATGTAGACATACCAGGTTTTACCTGTTTTGCCAATTCATCATGTGTGAGAGCGAGAATTCTTCCCGCCTCACGCATGAGTTCAATTTCTGCCTTTGATTTATAAGAAATCGCCATTTTACTCACCTAAAATGTTAACAATTGCATTGAAAACATCATTCATATCAACAGTTCCATCAACCTCCGCAATGATACCCTTGTTTGTGTAGTAATCAATCAATGGCTGTGTCTGCTCATGATATACAGAAAGTCTATTCTGTACTGTCTCTGGCTTGTCATCCTCACGGATAATCAACTCGCCACCACAAGTATCACATTTGCCTTCTTCTTTTGTTGGGCTATATACGATATGGTATGTTGCTCCACAACCTACACATGCGCGTCTTCCGCCCATTCTATTTACGATGTTCTCATCTGGAACTTCCACATTGATTGCAAAGTCAACATTTTCACCAATTGCTGTCAATGCCTTATCTAATGCTTCTGCCTGTGGAATTGTTCTTGGGAAACCATCTAATACATAACCCTTTTCACAATCAGGCTCTTTAAAACGATCAATTACAAGATCTACAACCAACTCATCTGGTACAAGTAAACCTTTGTCCATATATTCCTTTGCCTTTGCACCAAGTTCTGTACCGTTCTTGATATTTGCACGGAAAATATCACCTGTTGAAATGTGAGGAATACCATACTTTGCAGCAATCATCTTTGCCTGAGTACCTTTTCCGGCACCAGGAGCACCTAACATAATAATCTTCATGTTCTTTCTCCTCCTTAATCTTTATTATTCAGCAGTTTTACAAACTTAATCTGTATTTCAGTGGTTCCACGAACTTATTTTTTCTATTTAACCACTGAAACCGTAGAGAATAGTCACCCATTCCCTACGGTTCTATACACTTACGTGTTAATCATTCAAAAAACCAGAGTAGTTACGAACTAACATCTGTGATTCCATCTGCTTCATTGTTTCAAGGATAACACCTACGATAATAATCAAAGATGTTCCACCGAAGGAAACATCAGCCTTAAACATTCCACTAAAGAAAATAGGAATAAGGGCGATGATAACCAATCCGGTTACACCAATTAAAACAATATAATTAAGAATCTTGTTCAAGTAATCCTGTGTTGGCTTACCTGGACGAATACCTGGAATAAATCCACCATTCTTCTTCATGTTGTTCGCTACCTCCATCGGATTAAATGTAACCGATGTATAGAAATATGCAAACAATACATTCAAAACAATGTATACGATAATTCCAATTGAAGCATATGGATATTCAGGATTAAACCAGAACTGCTGATTCATACCCTGTAAAATCTTCTGTGCTGTTGTTCCTGGTGTCAAATTAAACAAGTTAATTATGATAGAAGGAACTGACAAAAGAGATGATGCAAAGATTACAGGAATAACACCTGCAGTATTTACCTTCAAAGGAATGTAGCTTGACTGTCCACCAGTCATCTTTCTACCCTGTACCTTCTTTGAATACTGAACAGGAATTCTTCTCTCTGCATCTTGTAATATAATAACCAATATTGTAGTAGCAATCACAACTGCTAAGATAATAACAACTGCAACAATTGCCTGAACCACATCTTTGTTCTTTACAAACATCTCATAGAGGTTTGCAAAGTCAGATGGCATCTTTGATACAATATTTACTAACAAAATAATGGAAATACCACTACCAATTCCCTTGTCGGAAATTCTTTCACCAAGCCACATGATTACACAGCTACCTGCTGTCAATGTAGCAATAATAGTTAAAACGGTAAATGCATTTGACTCACCTAAAGCTCCCTGTCTGTGGAAACCAATAGCCAAACCAGCACTCTCGATAATTGCAAGAGCTACAGATACATATCTTGTAATCTTCTGGATTTTCTTTTTACCATCTTCACCATCGCGATTCATTTCCTCTAAAGCTGGAATTGCGATTGTTAAAAGCTGCATAATAATTGAACTTGTGATGTAAGGCGTTACACTCAACGCAAATACTGACATTGACAAAAATGATCCACCAGTAAATGAGTCGATGAAACTATAAGAATCTCCTACTACACTTTCAAGGAAAGCCTGTACCTGGGATACGTCAATACCAGGTATTGGTAACTGACATCCCAAACGTACAACTACTACTATCCAAAATGTGTAGAAAATCTTTTTTCTCAATTGCTCAATCTTGAATGCATTTACTAAGGTTTTGAACATATTACATCACCTCTGCTTTTCCACCAAGAGCCTCGATCTTCTCTACAGCCGAAGCACTGAAAGCGTTTGCCTTAACAGTAAGCTTCTTTGTCAACTCTCCATTTCCTAAGATCTTAACACCATCCTTAGGATTGCTAACGATACCAGCGCCCATCAATGTCTCAACAGTAACCTCTGTACCATCTTCGAATGCATTAAGAGCAGCTACGTTAATAGCAATGATTTCCTTTGAGCTAGGACATGTAAATCCTCTCTTTGGAAGTCTTCTATATAATGGCATCTGACCACCTTCGAAACCAGGTCTTGTTGCTCCTGAACGAGCTTTCTGTCCCTTATGACCCTTACCTGCAGTCTTACCATTTCCTGAACCATGGCCACGACCTTTTCTGAAATTATCGCCCTGCTTAGAACCATCTGCTGGCTTTAATGTAGATAAATTCATTTACGTGCACCTCCTTATCTCAAATTTTGATTAAATCTCTTCTACCTTTACTAAATGCTTAACCTGGAATACCATTCCCTGAGTAGCAGCATTGTTAGGAAGCTCTACAGTCTTGTTTAACTTTCTAAGACCTAATGCTTCTAATGTCTTTTTGTGCTTTGGAATTGCTCCGATTGGAGACTTAACCAAAGTTACTCTTACCTTATCTGCCATTTTTAAATCCTCCTTAACCTAGAATCTCTTCAACAGATTTTCCGCGAAGCTTTGCAACTTCTTCAGGAGTCTTTAAGTTAGTAAGTCCATTGATTGTAGCTAAAACTACGTTCTGCTTATTGTTTGAACCTAAAGACTTAGTACGGATATTCTTGTATCCAGCTAACTCAAGTACGGAACGTGCTGGACCACCAGCGATGATACCAGTACCTTCTGGAGATGCCTTTAAAAGAACAGATGCACTACCGAACTTACCTGTCCAGTCATGTGGAATACTTCCAACTTCGTTGATTGGAACCTCTACCATATTCTTGATTGCATCTTCTTTACCTTTACGAATTGCTTCTGGTACTTCGGCAGCCTTACCTGTTCCAGCGCCTACATGACCATCCTTGTCACCTACAACTACAAGAGCAGCAAATCTCATGTTACGTCCACCTTTTACAACTTTGGTTACACGTTTGATGGCAACAACTTTTTCTTCTAATTGATTAGCATCAAAATTTATATGCTTCATAAAATGCTTTTCCTCCTTAATTAGAATTCGAGACCAGCTTCTCTTGCTGCCTCTGCTAACGCTTTAACCTTACCCTGATATATAAATCCGCCTCTATCAAAGACAACTGTTGTAATTCCCTTATCTAAAGCTTTCTTTGCAATAACCTTACCTAAGTAAGCTGCTGCAGCAACATCATTTGTCTTCTCTAATTCTGCCTTAACTTCTTTCTGAACTGTTGAAGCTGACACTAAAGTATTACCAACTGTATCATCAATAATTTGAGCGTACATATGATTATTACTTCTGAATACAGCTAAACGTGGTCTCTCAGCAGTGCCACTAAAGCGGTTACGGATTCTCATGTGCTTTTTAGCACGAATCTTACTTTTTGACTCTTTATTAATCATGCTATCTCACTCCTTTAATTATTTCTTACCAGTCTTACCAACTTTACGTCTGATAACTTCATCAGCATACTTGATACCTTTACCCTTGTATGGTTCAGGCTGTCTCTTTTCTCTGATTTCAGCAGCATATTGGCCAACTTTTTCTTTATCAATACCTGAAACAGTAATTACGTTACCTTCTACTGTAGACTCGATTCCTTCTGGATCTTCCATCTCAACTGGGTGAGAGTAACCTAAACTAAGAGTTAACTTCTTACCCTGCTTAGCAGCTCTGTAACCAACACCGTTTACCTCTAATTTCTTTGTATAACCTTCAGTTACACCTACAACCATGTTGTTAATTAATGTTCTTGTAAGACCATGTAAAGACTTCATCTTCTTTAAGTCATTAGGTCTTGTTACGATTACCTGATCGCCCTCAAGCTTAATGTCCATTTCCGCAGGCAATACTCTTGTAAGTGTACCCTTTGGTCCTTTTACAGTCACTTGATTATTTTCTGCTATATCAACAGTAACTCCTGCTGGTACAGCGATAGGCATTCTTCCGATACGTGACATGCCGTTACCTCCTTAATACTATGAGACCATTTTGGTCTAGTTAATCATTCTTGTTTATAATACAATTTTCCGACATACTCAGAAGTGTGAAGAGGTTTTCTCAGCCTCCTCCACTCCACTATCATTCGACCTTCGCCTACGGCTCGCTCGCATGAAGTGTCGGGATGGACTTTCTCGCTAGACTCAAGCTACGCTAGTAGCTTGCTTTCGTCAAGCGTTCAATGTCACCAAACAAAAGCTAATACTTCGCCACCAACCTGAGCTTCACGAGCCTGCTTGTCAGTTAAAACACCCTTGTTTGTAGAAATGATAGCAATACCTAAACCACCTAATACCTTAGGAAGCTCATCCTTGCCAGCATAAACGCGAAGACCTGGCTTAGAAATTCTCTTGATACCAGAAATAATCTTCTCGTTCTTATCCTTACCGTACTTTAATGTGATACGGATTGTCTTAAATTTACCTTCTTCAACTATATCAACAGCCTTGATATAACCCTCTTCTAAAAGAATGTTAGCAATTGCTTCCTTCATCTTTGAAGCAGGAACATCAACTGTATCATGTTTAGCAGTATTCGCATTGCGAATTCTAGTAAGCATATCTGCGATTGGATCTGTCATTGTCATTTACCTCCTTCAAAAATAATTACCAGCTTGCTTTCTTAACGCCAGGGATTTCACCCTTGTATGCTAACTCACGGAAGCAGATTCTGCAGATTCCGTATTTTCTTAACACTGAATGTGGACGACCACAAACGTTACAACGTGTATATTCTCTTGTAGAGAATTTCTGTTTGCGCTGTTGTTTAACAACCATTGCCTTTTTAGCCATGAATCTCTTCCTCCTATTATTTCTTAAATGGCATACCGAATAAAGTTAACAACTCACGAGCTTCCTCGTCTGTCTTAGCGGTAGTAACGAAAATAATGTCCATACCTCTAACTTTATCTACCTTATCATACTCGATTTCAGGGAAAATTAACTGCTCCTTAATACCTAAAGCGTAGTTACCTCTACCATCAAATGCGTTAGGATTAATACCTCTAAAGTCACGAACACGTGGTAATGCAAGATTGATTAAACGATCTGCAAACTCGTACATTCTCTCTCCTCTTAAAGTTACCTTACATCCGATAGGCATACCCTCTCTTAACTTGAAGTTCGCAATTGACTTCTTAGCACGAGTAACAACTGCCTTCTGACCAGTGATGATCTCTAAATCCTGAATTGCTGTATCTAAAAGCTTATGATTTTCCTTTGCTTCACCAACACCCATGTTGATAACGATCTTCTCAAGCTTAGGAATCTCCATAACGTTTTTGTAACCAAATTTCTTAGCCATAGCGTCTTTAATTTCGCCATTGTACTGTTCTTTTAATCTACTCAACTTCTGTGGCCTCCTTCCTCAAATTAGTCAATCTTCTCTAACTTACCGTTCACTTTAGCCACACGAACTTTGTCCTTCTTCTCGCCCTGGAAACCAACTCTTACAGCCTTTCCCTTGTGAACATACATAACGTTAGAAATATCAATAGGTGCTTCTTTCTCAATAATACCACCCTGCTGGTTTGTCATACTTGGCTTAGAGTGTTTCGAAACCATGTTGACTCCCTCAACTAATACTTTATTATTCTTAGTATCTACTGATAATACCTTGCCTTCTTTGCCCTTGTCTTTACCAGCGATTACTTTGACTAAATCATCTTTTTTAATCTTACTAGTTGCCATCTTGACACCTCCTTATAAAACTTCTGGTGCTAATGAAACGATCTTCATGAATTTCTTATCTCTAAGCTCTCTTGCTACAGGTCCGAAAATACGAGTTCCTCTTGGGTTCATATCGTCCTTGATAATAACAGCAGCGTTCTCATCAAACTTGATATAAGAACCATCTTTACGGCGAGCACCCTTCTTTGTACGAACTACTACAGCCTTAACAACGTCACCCTTCTTTACAACACCGCCTGGTGTTGCATCTTTAACAGAGGCAACGATGATATCACCGATATTAGCATATCTTCTAGTTGAACCGCCTAATACTCTAATACAAAGTAATTCCTTTGCTCCGGTATTGTCAGCAACTTTAAGTCTTGTTTCCTGTTGTACCATTGTATTTGCCTCCTTAATTATTTAGCTTTCTCTACGATTTCAACAAGTCTCCATCTCTTATCCTTAGACAAAGGTCTTGTCTCCATTACTTTAACTCTATCTCCGATGCGACATTCATTGTTCTCATCATGTGCCTTTAACTTATAAGTTCTCTTTACAATCTTACCATAAAGAGGGTGCTTAACATTATCTATGATTGAAACAACAATTGTTTTATCCATCTTATCACTTGTTACAATACCTACACGTGTTTTTCTTAGATTTCTTTCCACAATAATTCCTCCTTCCAAGATAATTAAGCGTTAGCCTTCTCTGTCATCACTGACTGAATTCTAGCGATATTTCTTCTTACCTCTTTAATTCTGCTTGTATTCTCTAACTGGTTAGTTGCATTCTGGAATCTTAAGTTGAACAATTCCTTCTTAGCAGCTACTAACTCTGCGTTTAACTCTTCAATATTCTTAGATCTTAAATCATCACGAAATTCCTTAGTTTTCACTGCCTGCACCTCCTTCTAAATCTGCACGGGATACAATTTTACACTTAACAGGTAACTTGTGAGTAGCAAGTCTTAACGCTTCTCTTGCTGTCTCCTCTGGTACACCTGCAAGCTCGAACATAACACGGCCTGGCTTAACTACTGCTACCCAGCCTTCTACGTTACCTTTACCTTTACCCATACGAACTCCGATAGGCTTAGATGTATATGACTTATCTGGGAAAATCTTAATCCAAACTTTACCAGTACGCTTTACATAACGAGTCATAGCGATACGGGCTGCCTCGATCTGGTTAGACTTAATCCAACCTGGCTCCATTGCAACAATACCATATTCACCATGGCTAATCTTGTTACCTCTAGTAGCCTTACCAGCCATAGATCCTCTGAACTGCTTTCTATACTTTGTTCTTTTTGGCATTAACATTATTTATCGCTCCCTTCCTTATTGTTCTTAGTTGGAAGTACTTCACCATGGTAAATCCAAGTCTTAACACCAACCTTACCGTATGTTGTGTCAGCCTCAGCAAAACCATAGTCGATATCTGCACGAAGTGTCTGAAGAGGAATTGTACCCTCGCTGTAGAACTCTGTACGAGCCATATCAGCACCACCTAAACGTCCAGAAACTGCTGTCTTGATTCCCAATGCGCCAGTCTTCATAGTTCTACCCATGCATGACTTCATAGCACGACGGAAACCGATACGGTTCTCTAACTGTGCAGCGATATTCTCAGCAACTAACTGAGCATCTGCATCTGGTCTCTTAACTTCCTTAACGTCTACCATTAACTTCTTATCTGTTAACTTAGCAACTTCTTTCTTAAGTGCCTCGATTTCAGCACCACCCTTACCGATTACAACACCTGGCTTAGCTGTGTAAACGATAACTTTAAGTCTATCAGATGCTCTCTCGATTTCGATCTTAGAAACCTGAGCATTGTAAAGTCTCTTCTTAAGGAATGTACGAATCTTGTTATCTTCAGATAAATTGCTTGCGAACTCGCCATCCTTTGTATCAGCATACCATCTAGAATCCCAATCCTTGATGATACCGACTCTTAAACCATGAGGATTAACTTTCTGTCCCATTATTTGCCTCCTTATCTTTCATCAAGCACGATAGTGATGTGGCTTGTTCTCTTCTCGATTCTATAAGCTCTACCCTGTGCTCTTGGTTGAATTCTCTTCATTGTTGGTCCCTTATTTGCATAACACTCTGCAATATAAAGGTTTTCCATCTTCATACCATTATTGTTCTCAGCATTAGCGATTGCTGACTTTAACAACTTCTCTATTACACTTGAAGCATATCTTGGATTATAAGCTAAGATAGCAAGTGCTGTCTGTACATCCTTACCTCTGATGGCATCCAATACGAAACATGCTTTTGTTACAGAAACTCTAGCATAAGAAACCTTAGCTGATGGTCTAGTTTCCTTATTCTCCATATTTCTCTGTCTTTTAATCTGGGATCTATGTCCTTTAGCCATTGGATGAACCCTCCTTTCAAATCAAATCTTATTATCTTACTTTTGACTTCTTCTCGTCCTTGCCATGTCCCTTGTATGTTCTAGTAGCAACGAACTCACCGAGTTTGTGTCCTACCATATCCTCTGTAACATATACAGGTACATGTCTTCTACCGTCATAAACTGCGATTGTATGTCCTACGAAGCTAGGAAAAATAGTTGAACGACGTGACCAGGTCTTGATAACCTGCTTATCGTTACTAGCATTCATAGCATCGACTTTCTTAAGCAAATGTTCATCTGCAAATGGTCCTTTTTTAAGTGAACGTGCCATAGGTCAAACCTCCTTATATTATTTAACGCTCTTACCATCTCTGGTTCTAACGATCATCTTATTTGACTGCTTATTCTTCTTACGTGTCTTAAGTCCAAGTGCTGGCTTGCCCCATGGTGTACAAGGAGCTGGTCTACCGATACTTGTTCTACCTTCACCACCACCGTGTGGATGGTCGTTAGGGTTCATTACAGAACCACGAACTGTAGGTCTGATACCCATGTGACGCTTACGTCCAGCCTTACCAACCTTTACAAGACCGTGCTCAATATTACCAACCTGACCGATTGTTGCACGAGCAATGATTGGAACCATTCTCATTTCGCCTGAAGGTAAACGAAGGGTTGCATACTTTCCTTCCTTAGCCATAAGCTGTGCAGAGTTACCAGCTGAACGAACCAACTGACCACCCTTACCAGGATATAACTCAACGTTGTGTACTTCTGTACCAACTGGAATGTTCTCTAATGGCAAGCAGTTACCAACTTTGATTTCTGCATTTGCACCATTCATAAGCTTGTCGCCTACTTGTAATCCTACAGGAGCTAAGATGTAAGCCTTCTCACCATCAGCGTAGCTGATTAATGCGATGTTAGCTGTTCTGTTTGGATCGTACTCAATTGCAACTACTGTTGCAGGAATATCGTCTTTTCTTCTCTTGAAATCGATAATTCTATATTTTCTTCTCTCACCACCACCGTGATGTCTTACTGTAATCTTTCCCTGATTGTTACGTCCAGCTGTCTTCTTTAATGAAGTTACAAGTGATTTCTCAGGAGTTGTCTTTGTGATAACCTCGAAATCCAAGCCAGACATATTTCTTCTGGAAGGTGTATATGGGTTGTATGTCTTAATTCCCATTTTCTTTCTCCTTTCAAATTGCATTTATTATCACGCTTGCATGCGTATGAATTGATATTTATATTTTATAATCCCTCAAAGATTTCAATATCTTTGCTGTCTGCTGTTAACTGAACGATTGCCTTCTTAGACTTAGCTGTCTTACCGTAAACCATTCCACGTCTCTTTGTCTTACCATCAAGATTCATTGTGTTTACCTTAGCAACCTTTGTTCCTTCGAACATCTTCTCAACAGCTTCCTTAATCATAGTCTTGTTAGCTTCTGGATGAACCTGGAATGTATACTTCTTCTCAGCCATAGCATCCATAGACTTCTCAGTAATGATAGGTTTCTGAATTACGTCATAATATTGAATGTTTGCCATTATGCGTACACCTCCTCGATTGCTGCTACTGCATCCTTAGTAATAACAACTGTGTCATACTTAAGAATGTCATATACGTTGATTGTGTTTGTAAGAGCTGTCTTAACAGTTGGAACGTTCTTTGCAGACATTACTAAGTTCTGGTCGTTATCCTTTGTTACTACCAATGCCTTAGCTACCTCAAGATTGTTCATAACCTCTACAAACTTCTTTGTCTTAATCTCATCTAACTTGAACTCATCTACTACGATGAACTTCTCCTCATTTACCTTAGAAGTTAAAACAGACTTCATAGCGTTTGCCTTTTCCTTCTTGTTTAACTTCATTGAGTAATCTCTTGGCTTTGGTGCAAATACAACACCACCACCTGTCCACTGTGGAGATCTTGTAGAACCCTGTCTTGCATGACCTGTTCCCTTCTGTCTCCATGGTTTTCTACCGCCACCACGTACTTCAGCACGTGTCTTAGCGCTCTGTGTTCCCTGACGCTTGTTAGCTAACTGAGCTACAACTGCCATGTGAACTAAATGCTCATTTATTTCTACACCGAATACGGCATCATTTAACTCTAACTTGTCAACTTCTTTACCTTCGATGTTGTAAACAGCTACTGTTGCCATTGTTATTCCTCCTTCCTAAAGATTACTTACCGCTCTTAACGGTTTCTTTAATCATAACTAATGACTTCTTAGGTCCTGGTACAGAACCCTTAACTAAGATTACGTCATTCTCTGCATCTATTTTAACGATCTCTAAGTTCTGAACGGTAACTCTCTCAGCACCCATGTGACCAGCCATCTTCTTACCCTTGAATACCTTACCTGGGTCAGAACAAGCTCCGTTAGAACCTGCATGACGATGGTATTTAGAACCGTGAGTCTTTGGACCTGTGTGTAAGCCGTGACGCTTAATCGCACTTGCAAATCCCTTACCCTTTGACTTAGCAGTAACATCAATCTTATCGCCCTCAGCGAAGATATCTGCCTTAATAACGCTCTCACCAGCAACGTACTCTGAAGCGTTCTCAACTCTAAACTCTCTTACAAACTGCTTAGGTGTTGTATTTGCCTTCTTGAAATGTCCAACCTCTGCCTTACCAGCACCATGTGGATTTCTGATAACTTTCTTACCTGAAACGTCCTTTGTTGTTACCTTTTCCTTCTTCTCACCGTATCCAACCTGGATTGCTTCATATCCATCGTTTTCAACTGTCTTAACCTGTGTTACTACACAAGGTCCTGCCTGTAATACTGTTACAGGTGTCAAAACGCCGTCTTCGTTGAAGATCTGTGTCATTCCGACTTTTGTAGCTAAAATTGCTTTCTTCATTTTAAAATTTCCTCCTAATTAATTTACAGCGGATTGCCGTAGCAATCATTCTAAATTCGACTCCGAGAGTCTTTTAGGTTTACTGTATTCACTTTTAATAAATTGTTCTGGGGTCATCCCCGATTTGTTTGTTCCTTATTATAAAGAAACGATTATTTTGTTTTCATCTTAACATCGATGTAAACACCAGCTGACATATCTAACTTCTGTAACTCATCGATAGTCTTCTGTGTTGGCTGAATCACGTCGATCAATCTCTTGTGTGTTCTCTGCTCAAACTGCTCTCTAGAGTCTTTGTACTTATGAACCGCTCTAAGAATTGTTACTCTCTCAATCTTAGTAGGCATTGGTACAGGACCTGAAACCTTTGCACCTGTCTTCTTAACAGTATCAATGATGTTTGCTGCAGCCTGATCGATTAACTTGTGATCGTAAGCCTTAAGTGTAATTCTCATTACCTGATTTGCCATAAAAAAAGCCGCCTCCTTTTCGCACTTATTAATTCGTACGACAAGTGGTGACTGTACACTCTCCCGTGTGTGTCATAAATTGAAGCATTTTACAACTTTCCACACGTCATCTCCGCTTTCCGGATGGTTATTCGTACAGTGACTTGCCGTCAGTTTCTTAACTTGACATTCGCTCCACGGAAAACCTACCAAAT